>NZ_JANMSQ010000139.1:0-2582 GCF_031389465.1 Pseudolysinimonas sp. | reverse complement strand
GTCCGCCAACTCGGGCAAATAGCCGCTACTCGGGGGTGAGGGGCCCGCGGATCACCTTGTGCGGCGCGGCCTGCGCCACAGGCTTGATCGTCACGAGGTCGAGGTTGATGTGGCCCGGCAACTCGATCGCGTGCACGATCGCTTCGGCGATGTCGGCGGCGAGGAGCGGGGCTTCGACGTTGTCGTAGACGGCGGCGGCCTTCGCCTGATCGCCGCCGAACCGCACGAGCGAGAACTCGTCGGTTTTGACCATGCCCGGCGCCACCTCGATCACCCGGATCGGTTCGCCCGCGAGCTCGAGCCGCAACACGGCCATCAGCATGTGAGCACCCGCTTTCGCGGCGTTGTAGCCCGCACCCCCCTCGTAGGCGAGGTGCGCCGCGATCGAGGTGACGGTCAGGATGTCGGCGTGGCCGGCATCCCGGGCGCCGTCACGCAGGGCGGGCAACAACGCACTGATCAGGTTCTTGACCGCGATCACGTTGATCTCGAACATGGCGCGCCAGTCCGCGGGATCGCCGTGCTCGACGCTGGCCATTCCGAACGCTCCCCCGGCGTTGTTGACGAGCGCGTGCACCGGCCCGAACGCCGCGAGCTCGTCGCGCACCCGCGCTACCTCAGCCTCATCGGTGAGGTCGGCGACGATCGTGCGGATGCCCGTCCCGTCGGCGAGCGCAGCCAGCCGGTCGGCGCGGCGAGCGACCCCGACGACCTCCCAGCCATGCTGCGCGAACAACCGCGCAGTCGCCTCCCCGATTCCGGAACTCGCGCCCGTCACGACCACGCGTGGTTCCTGAGCCTGTCGAAGGGTCGTCATGCCTCAACCGTAGAGCGCTCGCGGAGGAGCCCCGACGTAGGGTGAGGGCGTGAGGGGCAGCCGCATCCCGTGGTGGGACAACGCGCGATTCGGGTGCATCGTGCTCGTCGTCATGGGTCATGCGATCCAGCGGCAGACGATCGACTCCGACAACGCGTTGACGCTCTACCTGTTCATCTACGCGTTCCACATGCCGGCGTTCGCGATCATCAGCGGCTACTTCTCGAAGGCCTCGCCGCCCGGCACCCGGCAGATGCGGCGGATCATCACCGACTTCGTGCTGCCGTACGTCATCTTCGAGGCGATCTGGAGCCTCGTGCAGTTCCTCGTCGAGGGCCGCCCGGTGTTCAACCCGACCGAACCCTCGTGGACCCTGTGGTTCCTGCTCGCGCTCGCGATCTTCCGCCTCGTGTTGCCCTACCTCGTTTTGCTGCGGTGGCCGCTGGCCTGGGCCGTGCTCCTCAGCGTCGGCGTCGGCTACCTCGCGAATGTCGACTCGACTTTCTCGCTGTCGCGGGCGATCGGCATTCTGCCGTTTTTCGTATTGGGCTGGCAGCTGCGGCAGTGGAACGTCGTCGACCGCTGGCGGTCCCTCGGGCCGGCGGTCTGGGGATGGCGGGTGCTCGCAGCCGCGGTGTTCGGCGGCTGGCTCGCGGTCATCGCGCTGAACGTGCAAACCTTCCGCGAGTTCAGCCTCAAACACTGGTTCTTCTACGACGACTCCTACCTCGACCTCGGCGAACCGGTCTGGTGGGCCGGGCTGGTGCGCCTGGGCCTCATCGTGCTCGCCGTCGTGCTGAGCGCCGCCTTCTTCGCGCTCATCCCGCGTCGCGAGACGTTCTTCAGCGCCTTCGGGCAGGCGACGATGTACGTCTACCTCCTGCACAGTTTCGTGCTCTACCCGCTGCGCGAATCGGGCGTGCTGCGCGACGACCACGCGTCGGCAACCTGGCTGCTGACGATGATGTTCGCCTCGACGACGATCGCCATCGCGCTCGCCAGCCCGCTCGTGCGGCGGATCTTCCGGCCGCTCGTCGAGCCGAAGCCACGCTGGTTGTTCCGCGCAACCGACGATCGTCTCGGGGAATCCCGCACGGATGCGGTCGGGGCGCGACGGGAGGATTCCCCACGGCAGCCGTGAGGCCACGGTTACGCCGGATTGCGGCCATCTTGGCCGCTCTCGGCCAAGGAACCTAGGCTCGCATCCGTTCGAGGCGATCCCTCGACCTTCACCAAACGCAAGGAGCCCCCATGTCGGACTGGCGATTCGAGACCAAGCAGATCCACGCTGGATCCGCGCCCGACCCCGTCACGAATGCCCGCGCGACGCCGATCTACAAGACGACGTCGTACGTCTTCAACAGCTCCGACCACGCCAAGAACCTGTTCGCGCTCGCCGAGTTCGGCAACATCTACACCCGCATCAACAACCCCACCCAGGCGGTCGTCGAAGAGCGGGTCGCCGCGCTCGAAGGCGGCACCGCGGCCCTCGCGGTGGCCTCCGGCTCGGCCGCCATCACCTACGCCGTGCTGAACATCGCGGGCGCAGGCGATCACATCGTCTCGTCGTCGTCGATCTACGGCGGCACCTACAACCTCTTCAAGTACACCCTCGCGAAGCTCGGCATCGAGGTCACGTTCGTCGAGAACCAGGACGACGCCGAGGAGTGGAAGGCCGCGGTTCGGCCGAACACGAAACTGTTCTTCGCCGAGAGCATCGGCAACCCGCGCATCAACATCCTCGACATCGAACTGGTCGCCGAAG
>NZ_JANMSQ010000094.1:0-6371 GCF_031389465.1 Pseudolysinimonas sp. | reverse complement strand
GCCTTCGACACCCTGTACACCGTGCTCGAGACCCTCACCCGCATGGCCGCGCCCCTGCTGCCACTCGTCGCCGAAGAGATCTGGAAGGGTCTCACCGGCGGCCGCAGCGTGCATCTCGAGGACTGGCCTGACGCATCCGAGTTCCCGTCCGACCCCGGGTTGGTCTCGGCGATGGACCGGGTGCGCGAAATCGCATCCCACGGCCTCGCGCTGCGCAAGGCCCAGAAGCTGCGGGTGCGGTTGCCGCTCGCCCGGTTGACCGTTGTCTCGGCTGATCCGTCGGCGCTCGAGCCGTTCGCCGACATCCTCGCTGACGAGCTCAACGTGCGCGCCGTCGACCTTGAGCCGCTGCGCGAATCGAGCCTCGCCGAATACGGGATCGAGCGGCGACTCACCGTCAACGCCCGCGCCCTCGGGCCGCGGCTCGGCAAAGACGTGCAGCGGGTCATCCAAGCTGCCAAGGCCGGAGGGTGGGAGACCTCGGGTGATGTCGTGATTGTCGACGGCACCGCACTCGAAGCCGGCGAGTACGACCTCGTGCTGGCGACGGCCGACCCGGATGCCGCGGTCGCCTTCCTCGGGGACGGCGGGTTCGTTGTGCTCGACACCGCAGTCACGCCGGAACTCGAAGCCGAGGGGCTCGCGCGCGATGTCATCCGGGCGGTGCAGCAGGCACGCAAGGATGCCGGGCTCGACGTGTCGGACCGCATCACCCTCACCGTCGTCGGCGACCCGGCCGCCGTCGAGGCGATCGAGACGCACCGAGACCTCATCGCGGGGGAAACTCTTGCCACGACGCTCGCCGCTAAGACCGGGGAGAATGGAGCCACCGCCGTGGGCGCCGGATCCGCGGTGACGATCGAACTGGAGCGCACGACGTGAGCGGGCAGGGTAGCGACGACGCCGCCTTCGCCGACGACGAGTCCCAGGACGAGGCCGACGAGGTCTACGCAGAACTGCTGCTGCGCATCGGCGAAGCCGCCCCGCAACCGCGGCTCGAGCCGACCCGCAAGGCGTGCGAGCTGCTCGGCGACCCGCAGCGCTCCGCCCCCGTCATCCACATCACCGGCACGAACGGCAAAACGTCGACATCCCGAATGATCGAGGCGATCCTCCGTGCCGCCGGACTCAAGACTGGGTTACTCACCTCGCCGCACCTGGTGAAAGTCAACGAGCGCATCGTGATCGACGGCATCCCGGTGTCGAACGAGGCGCTGGTGCGCAACTGGCGCGACATCGCCCCGTACCTCGCGATCGTCGACGCCAAACTCGTCGCGGCCGGCGAGGAGGCGCTGTCGTATTTCGAAGCCCTCACCGTGCTCGGCTTTGCGATCTTCGCCGACGCCCCCGTGGATGTCATGGTGCTCGAAGTCGGCATGGGCGGCGAGTGGGACTCCACCAACGTCGCCGACGGCCAGGTGGCGGTGTTCACCCCGATCGCGCTCGACCACCAGGCGCGACTCGGCAACACCGTCGCGGAGATTGCCCGCACCAAAGGCGGAATCATCAAACCCGCGGCAACGGTGGTCACGGCGATGCAGTCGCTCGACGCGATGGACGAGCTGCGGGAAGCCGCCGCCCACGACGAGGCGTCGATGGTGATCGAGATGGTCGACTTCGCGCTCGAGTCGACGACCGTCGCCGTCGGCGGCCAGGTCATCACCGTGCGGGGACGCGCAGGGCGGTACGAGGAGTTGTTCCTCCCGCTCTACGGCGACTACCAGGGGCAAAACGCCGCCGTGGCGATCGCGGCCGTCGAGTCGTTCCTCGGCAACGGCACCGTCGTACTGAGCCCCGACGTGCTCGCGGAGGGGTTGGCCGAGGCCACCTCACCGGGACGCCTCCAGCTGATCGGCATCGAGCCGACCGTCTTCGTGGATGCCGCCCACAACCCGCACGGGGCGAAAGCGCTTGCGGGAGCGATGACCGAGTACTTCGACTTCGCTCAGATCGCCGTCGTGATCGCGGTGCTCGGCGACAAGGACGCCCACGGCGTGTTCGCCGAACTCAGCCCCATCGCCGACCGGTTCCATGTCACCCGCTCGCAGTCGGAGCGCGCCACCCCGGTTGACGAACTGGTCGAAGTTGCGCTCACCGTCGCCCCGCAGGAGTCGGTGCTGCGCTTCGACGACCTCGACGAAGCGGTGGGGGCGGCCCGAGAGTGGGCGGCGGCCGGGTCGAATCGTGCGGTACTCATCACCGGATCGATCACCCTCGTCGGCGAAGCCCTCGCGCTCGCCGAGACCGGAGGGTGGAAGCCGTGAGTACCGACGAGACGTCGCCCGTGACCGGTCGCCCCCGACGACCGCGGCGTGAGCGCGGGGTGACCGAGACGCTGCTATCGATCGTGCTCGTGCTCGAAGCGGTGGTGCTGTTCTTCGCAACCCTCGCGATCAACGGGCTCACCGACATCCCGACTGAGATCGTCGTCGGCGGGGGTGTGGGCGCGATCGTGGTGTTCGTCGTGGTCGCCACGCTGCAGCGGTTTGCCGCAGGGGTCGTTCTGGGCGGGGTGTTGCAGCTCGTGCTCATCGCGTCGGGGTTCTTGGCCGGGGCGATGTTCGTCGTCGGCGCGGTGTTCGCCGCGCTGTGGGTGTGGTGTCTGGTGCGCGCCCGGCGCATCGAGGATTCGCGGCGGATGGCCGCAGAAGGAGGGGACGCATGAGCGTCGAAGAGACGTTGGTGCTGGTCAAGCCGGATGGCGTGGCTCGCAACTTGACGGGAGAGATCCTGCGTCGCATCGAGGCGAAGGGCTACTCGCTCGTCGACATCCGCCAGTTGCAGGCGTCGCGGGAGCTGCTAGCCGCGCACTACGCCGAGCACGAAGGCAAGCCGTTCTACGAGCCGCTCGTCGAGTTCATGGAGTCGGGTCCCGTCGTCGCGATACGCGTCGCCGGGAACCGCGTCATCGAAGGCTTCCGCGTACTGGCCGGCACGACCGACCCGACCGTGGCGGCTCCCGGCACCATCCGGGGCGACCTCGGCCGCGACTGGGGGCTCAAGGTGCAACAGAACCTCGTGCACGGCTCCGACTCGCCCGAATCCGCGGCCCGCGAGCTTGCCCTCTGGTTCCCCGCTTCCTGAGGTCTCCCTCTGCTATTTGCCCGAGATGGTCGACTTTCGCCCCCGAAAGTCAGCCAAGTCGGGCAATCAGCCGCGCTCGGGACGCAATTGCGGTGATCCGGGCCACCAGTTCGTCGGGATCGAGAAGGTCATCGGCTATGAGCTCGACGACGGTCCACCCCAGCGCCTCAAGGCGTGAACGACGAGCGAGGTCGCGCATCCACTGTTCACGACTGCGGTGGTGGTCCCCGTGATATTCGATCGCAAGATTGTGCTGCGGGAACGCCAAGTCGATCCGCATCACCCTGCCGTCAAGGCTGCGCACTTCGAGATTCGCCTCAGGCTCTCCCCACCCGCAGCCCAGCAGGATGAGCCGCAGGGCAGTTTCGGGTCGCGACTCCGATCGCGGGTTCGCGAAGGCGAGTGCCTGACGCAACAGCGATCGGCGCGAGATCCGGTCGCCGACTTCCAATCGTTCAAGCAGCTCGGTGATCGAGCAAAGCGGGGCATTGCGGCGGATGAGGTGGTCGGCTACGGCTACGAGATCGGGGAGCGCAAGGACGCTTCCCATCTCGCAGTACATACGAGCTGGGGAACTCACACGGATGTCTGCGACGAAGACGACATCGGTGGGTGCCACGAATCGGCTGTGTCCTAGGAGGCCGGCGGCGTGCGGTGCCCGGGCGGGGGCTGGCACTGTGACGTGGAGACGCGTCATCAGTGCGAACGGTGGAGGAAGAGGGACGCCGTAAATTCTGGCGGCCGTGGAGTGGCTGAAGAAGACGTCGGTCTGTAACCGCGTCGCGTACATCTGGCAGCGGGTCCGGAGTTCTTCGCTTGAGCCAACCTGGCCTCTGACGCCGTAAACCTTGCGATCAAGATCGGTCGCGCGCGACCGGCTCCGCGTCACTCCGGCCGAACGTCCCGAGGCGACCGTGAAAGGCCTACCGGCGAGAGATTCGGGAAGATCAGAAGGTCGAAAGCCTCGGGGCATGGGTCGAGCCTGAAACAGGCAACCGGCCGCCGTGAGTGCTTTGACTGACCACGCGGGGAAGCCGCCGCGAGCGTGGCTGGGGAGGATTCGCGCGTCCCAGCCCCGTAACGCTATCTGCCCGAGTTGGCTGACCTTCGTGTCGAAAGGTCAGCCAACTCGGGCAAATAGCCGAATTAAGGGGTCGGGGTGGGGTCGGACTCGCTGAAGTCGGCGTTTTGGGCGACGAAGGCCGCGAAGGCCTGCGGGTCGTCGAGGGCGCCGGTGTAGCGCACCCCGTTGATGAGGACCGTCGGGGTGCCGAAGCCGCCCGTCGAAGGGTTGGCGAGGTCGGGGTCGGACGTCGCACGCTCGGTCGCGGCGGCCACCCAGCCGGCGTAGCGCTGCTCGCCGATGCATGCGGAGATCTCGTCGTTCAGCGCGCCGACCGAGTCGAGGATGTCGCGGATGCCGTCGTCAGTGAGCCCTTCAGTACCCTCGGCCGGTTGGTTCGCGAAGAGCGCGGCACTGGCGTCAAGGAATCCACTCGGCTCTTCCGCCGCAATGCACGCCATCGCGTTCGCAGCGCGAGTCGGATACTCGCTTCCCGCGAACTGGCCGTCGAGGATCGAGATCGGGTGCACTTCAAGCGTCGCGTAACCGGCGGCGACGAGATCGGCGATCTGCGAAGCGTTGGTGGTCTCGAACTGGTTGCAGTATGGGCAGCCGTAGTCGAGGTAGGTGACGATGCGCGCGGGCACGTCGTAGGCATCCGGGTCGGTCGCGATCGGGGTGCCCTCGGCGGGAACCGCGCCCGTCTGCACCGCGTCGACCTCGCCGTCGTCGTTTCCGACGAAGAGGATGCCGTCGGAGGCCATGTTCACCGGACCGGGGCCGGCCGGGCGCGTGCCGAGCCAGATGCCGCCGGCGACCGCGCCGAGCAGTGCGACGGCGCCAACGGTCGCGCCCACCCGGATCAGGATGCGGTTGCGGGACTGCGCCTTCTGGCGGGCCTCGCGTTCCATCCGGGCGAGTTCGCGCGCCTGTTCCCTGCGCTGATCCTTGGTGAGACGGTCTTGAGCCACGAAGGGAACTTTATCCTCACGAAACCTAGGGAAATGCCTACAGGTACTGCAGCACGTCGAGGCGCAGTTGCGCGATCAGCGCCACGATCGCGTAGCTGACGATCGTCACCGGGATCGCCCACGAGCTCAAGCCCCGGCCGAAGGCGACGAGGGGGGGCCCGAACGCCCCTTCGGCGAGGTTGCGGGCGGTGACGATCCAGAACAGCGGGATGGTGACCGTCCAGACGAGCATGCACCACGGGCACAGCGTGCCGAGTACGAAGATGCTCTGCGAGATGAGCCAGATCACGAACCCGAGAGCGCCCGCGATGCCGAGGTTGAACGCGATCCAGAACCACCGCGCGAACCGGGCCCCGGCGAGCAACCCGACGCCGACGGCGATCGGCGCGACGAATCCGCCGAGCCCGAGCAGCGGGTTGGGGAAGCCGAATACTGCGCCTTGCCACGAGTCGAGGTTCTTGCCGCACTGCACCAGGACGCTGAAGTTGCAGTCGAGGTCGGCTTCGGGATTCTCGAGTAGCGCGAACTTGTCGACGGTGAGCGAAAACGACGCCCACCAGCCGAGCGCTCCCGCGACGATGAGGAAGATCGCAAGCGCGATGGGTGGGCGCGGAGTGTCGGTATCGGTCACGAGCCGATTATCGCAATACCCGTGCGATACTTGACCGTAAGCCGACCGGGCCGCGCCCGGTCGCACCGATAAAGCTTTCCGGGCATACCGGGCCACGAGTGCCGAGCGCCGCTCCAGTTGAGCACGAATCGCGCACCGTGTCGGACGCCAGTTCCGAATCGCCGTGAGAGGGCGAGCGTCGTGAGAGGACGCAGTGCTCGCAAGAGCACGTGACCAGAACACCGTTCACAGGGAACGGCGGTCGCATCCAGACTTTCATTCGCGGACCGCAGCCGGTCCGCTCGAGCTGTACCGGCGGGTAGCGCGGCACCTCCGGCCGAGGAGTGCACCAGCAATGGTGAAAAGGGAAGCGCCGAAGAGCGCCAGTTCGCATGTTTCCGCAGATTCGGTGACGGATCTCGTGCCGCAGCCTGAGGGCGACGCGGTCGAGAAGCCCAAGCGCGGGCGCAGGAAGGCCGAGGAGACCGTGGATGCCGCTCCGGCGGCCGAGAAGAAGACGCGCGGTCGCAAGAAGGCCGACGCCACCGCCACGGGCCCCGAGGCTGGGGCCGCTCCGGCAGCGGGCGGTGCGTTCTCGCTGATGTTCCAGGCGCCTCCGTTGCCGACACCGGTCATCGGTGCG
>NZ_JANMSQ010000036.1:0-1635 GCF_031389465.1 Pseudolysinimonas sp. | reverse complement strand
ACACGGCCGAAGCGTTTGGGGAGGTTGTGCAGTTCGATGGCGGCCATTCGCCCGCTCCTTCAGGTCTGCCCGACGTGAATCGTCGGCCTATGAAGAAGGTGACGTGGCGGGCTCGTTGCGTCGTCGGCCAGGGGATGCGTTCTGCGCTACTCCCCCGGGCGGATCAGACCGCTCTCGTAGGCGGTGACGACGAGTTGCGCGCTGTCCCGCGCGCCGCGCTTGGTCAAGACGTGGCTGACATGGGTCTTCGCTGTCGCCGGGCTCAGGAACAGATCCGCGCCGATCTCCGCATTGGACAGACCACGCCCGACGAGGGCGAGAACTTCGCGTTCACGTTCGGTGAGCACACCCAACTGCGGGGGCGGCGGGCGATCGGCGATGGGGCGCAGGGCAAGCTCCGCGATCAATCGGCGCGTCACGCTCGGGGCGAGAAGCGCGTCGCCTGCTGCGACGACGCGAATCCCTTCCAGGACGTCTTCCGGAGGTGCGTCCTTGAGCATGAAGCCGCTGGCGCCCGCGCGGATCGCGGCGTACACGTATTCGTCGTTGTCGAACGTCGTCAAGATGACGATGCGAACGCCGCCAAGGTCGCTGTCCGTCGTGATTCGCCTGGTCGCTTCGATGCCATCGAGCAGCGGCATCCTGATGTCCATGAGGAGCACATCAGGACGATGCCGGCGGGCGAGGTCGATCGCCTGCTCGCCGTCGGCAGCCTCGGCCACCAGGTCCATGTCGGGTGCGTGGTCGATCATCGCCCGCAGACCCGTGCGGATCAGCGGCTGGTCGTCGGCAACGCCGACTCGCATCCTCACGCGCGCCCGCCGAGCGGCAGCCTGGCATGCACCCGGAAGCCACCTCCGGGCAGCGGCCCCGCGATCAGGTCGCCGTTGTACATCGCCACCCGCTCCCGCATCCCCACCAACCCGTGTCCACCGGAACCTACCGTGCCCGGCGGCCGCGCCGGCCCATCGTCATCGATGTCAAGAGTCACGGCGTCGGCGGCGTACCCGATCACGACCGTCGCACGCGCTCGGCCGGCGTGCTTGATCACGTTGGTCAGCGCCTCCTGGACGATGCGGTAGGCCGACAGGTCGATCCCGGCCGGCAGGTCGGGCCTTGCACCCTCGACGCGCATCTCTACAGTGATCCCGGATCGGACGACCTCAGCGACCAGGCTATCGACGTCGTGCAGCCCAGGAGCGGGTGCTAGCGGGCCGGGACGCTCATCGTCGGATCCGCGCAGGACACCGAGAAGCTGGCGCATTTCCCGCAAGGCTGACCGAGTCGCGGTCTCGATGGTCCGCAGCGACTGCCGGGCAGCCCCGGGGTCGCTCGCGGCGACCATGCGCCCGGTTCCTGCGTGCATCGCGACGACACTCATGGTGTGTGCGACGACGTCGTGCAACTCGCGGGCGATACGGAGCCGCTCCTCGGCGACCGCCTGGTCGGCGAGATCGAGCTGCGCCCGCTCGAGCTGGCGGTTCTTTTCCTCGAGTTCGGCGGTGTAGGCCTGGCGCGTACCCAGATAGTTGCCGAGCACCCATGCAGCGACGATGAGTGCGGGCACACCGACATCTGTCGGGCCGGGGCTCAGTGTCGCGCCGACCCAGCCGAGGGCGACCGCCGCCGCCAGCA
>NZ_JANMSQ010000031.1:0-2174 GCF_031389465.1 Pseudolysinimonas sp. | reverse complement strand
GTTACGAGACCGCCGCTGAGGCGCTCGCCGCCGTCAGCCGCACGGTCATCGGCGCCGACCTCGACGGTGTCCACTACGACCTGCTCTGGGACTACTACGCAGACACCGAAGCCTGGGGCACCGAGAACGCGTGGCAGATCCTCGTCGCCGACTACGTGGCGACCGGGGAAGGCACGGGCATCGTGCACCAGGCGCCCGCCTACGGCGAGGACGACCAGGTCGTCTGTGGCGAGGCCGGCATCCCGGTCATCCTGTCGGTCGACGACAACGGCCGGTTCCTGCCGACCGTGCCGGAGGTCGCGGGGCAGCACTGGTTCGACGCGAACAAGCCGCTCACCGCATCCCTCAAGGAGCAGGGGCGTCTCTTCCAGCAGAAGTCCTACGAGCACAGCTATCCGCACTGCTGGCGCTGCCGCAATCCGCTCATCTACAAGGCGGTATCGAGCTGGTTCGTGCGTGTGCCCGAACTCCGTGATCGGATGGGCGAGCTCAATCAGCAGATCACCTGGGTGCCGGAGAACGTCAAGGATGGCCAGTTCGGCAAGTGGCTGTCGAACGCGCGCGACTGGTCGATCAGCCGCAACCGGTATTGGGGCTCGCCGATCCCGGTGTGGAAGAGCGACGACCCCGAGTACCCCCGCGTCGACGCGTACGGCTCGCTCGAAGAGCTGGAGCGCGACTTCGGGCGCCTGCCGACCGACGAAGAGGGCGAGGTCGACCTGCACCGTCCCGCGATCGATGACCTGACCCGCCCGAACCCCGACGACCCGACGGGTCGCTCGACCATGCGCCGCATCCCGGATGTACTCGACGTTTGGTTCGACTCCGGGTCGATGCCGTTCGCGCAGGTGCACTACCCGTTCGAGAACCACGACTGGTTTGACGGTGTCGCCGGAGAAGCCGGCCACAACCCAGCCGACTTCATCGTCGAATACATCGGGCAGACGCGCGGCTGGTTCTACCTCATGCACGTGCTCGCGACGGCGCTGTTCGATCGGCCGGCGTTCTCGAACGTGATCAGCCACGGCATCGTGCTCGGCAACGACGGGCAGAAGATGTCGAAGTCGCTGCGGAACTACCCCGACGTCAACGAGGTCTTCGACCGGGACGGCGCCGACGCGATGCGCTGGTTCCTGATGTCATCATCGGTGATCCGCGGCGGCAACCTCGTCGTCACAGAGGAAGGCATCCGCGGCGGCGTGCGCGAGCTGCTGCTGCCGCTCTGGTCGACGTACTACTTCTTCACGTTGTACGCGAACTCCGCGACCGGAGGGAGCGGGTTGAGTGTCGGGTCGAGTGCCGCCGGAGGCGGTGTATCGAGACCAGGTGTATCGAAACCAAGGGGCGTGACGGCCGCGCGGTCGACCGCGTCGCAGAACGTGCTCGACCGCTACATCCTCGCCAAGACCCGCGAGGTGCTCGACCAGGTCACGTCGCACCTCGACGAACTCGACAGCCCGTTCGCCGCGCTCGCCCTGCGCGACTTCGGCGACGTGCTCACCAACTGGTACGTACGCCGATCGCGCGACCGGTTCTGGGACGGCACCGATCAGGATGCCTTCGACACCCTGTACACCGTTCTCGAAACGCTGTGCCGCATGGCCGCACCCCTATTGCCGCTCGTGACCGAAGAGATCTGGAAGGGTCTGACCGGCGGGCGCAGCGTGCACCTCGCGGATTGGCCCGACCCGTCCGAGTTCCCCGCCGACCACGACCTCGTCGCCGCGATGGACCGCGTGCGGGAGATCGCGTCGGCCGGTCTCGCTCTGCGCAAGACCCAGAAGCTGCGCGTGCGCCTGCCGCTCGCGCGACTCACGGTCGTGACGCCCGAACCGGCAGCGCTCGAGCCGTTCGTCGACATCCTCGCCGATGAGCTCAACGTGAAGTCGGTCGACCTGGTCGCCCTGACCGAGTCGAGCCTGAGCGACTTCGGCATCGAACGCCGCCTCACCGTGAACGCGCGCGCCCTCGGCCCCAGGATCGGCAAAGACGTGCAGCGGGTGATCCAGGCGGCTAAGGCCGGAGTGTGGATGTCGGAGGGCGACATCGTGATCGTCGACGGCACGGCACTGCAGCCGGCGGAGTACGACCTCGTGCTCGCGTCGTCCGACCCGGATGCCGCGGTGGCGTTCCTCGCCGACGGCGGGTTCGTCGTGCTCGATACCGCCGTGACG
>NZ_JANMSQ010000320.1:0-18189 GCF_031389465.1 Pseudolysinimonas sp. | reverse complement strand
GTCCGCCGGGCCGCGAGGCCTACCCCGGCGACGTGTTCTACCTGCACAGCCGTCTCCTTGAGCGCTGCGCCAAGCTGTCAGACGAGCTGGGCGCCGGCTCGATGACCGGCCTGCCGATCATCGAAACCAAGGCCAACGACGTCTCGGCCTACATCCCGACCAACGTGATCTCGATCACCGACGGCCAGATCTTCCTGCAGTCCGACCTGTTCAACGCCAACCAGCGTCCGGCCATCGACGTCGGCATCTCGGTGTCCCGCGTCGGCGGTGACGCCCAGGTGAAGAGCATCAAGAAGGTCTCGGGCACGCTGAAGCTCGAACTCGCCCAGTACCGCTCGCTCGAGGCGTTCGCGATGTTCGCCTCCGATCTGGATGCGACATCCCGTCGTCAGCTCGCCCGCGGCGCCCGCCTCACGGAACTGCTGCGCCAGCCGCAGTACTCGCCCTACCCGGTCGAAGAGCAGGTCGTCTCGATCTGGGCCGGCACCAACGGTCACCTCGATGAGGTGCCGGTGCCCGACGTGCTGCGGTTCGAGCGCGAACTGCTCGACTCGCTCAAGCGCCACACCAAGATCCTCGACACCCTGCGCGACACCAACGTGCTGAGCGACGAGACCACCGCCGAGCTCGAGAAGGCCGTCGAGAAGTTCAAGAGCGAGTTCCAGACCGGTGACGGCCGCACGCTCGGTGCGCCCGGCTCGGAGCAGTTCGAAGAGATCCCCCTGGAAGAGATCAACCAGGAGAAGATCGTGAAGAGTCGCCGGTAGCCCATGGGAGCCCAACTGAGGGTCTACCGGCAGAAGATCCGGACGGCCCAAACCACCAAGAAGATCACTCGCGCCATGGAGTTGATCTCGGCGTCGCGCATCCAGAAGGCGCAGCAGCGGGTTCAGGCCTCCGCGCCCTACGCGCGTGCCGTCACCCGCGCGGTCTCGGCGGTCGCGACCTACTCCAACGTCGACCACGTTCTCACCACGGAACCGGCGAACCCCACGCGGGCGGCGATCGTGCTGTTCACCTCCGACCGCGGACTCGCGGGTGCGTTCAACTCGCAGGTCATCCGCGAGGCGAACGAACTGCGCACGCGCCTGGAGGCCGAGGGCAGGGAGGTCGTCCACTACCTGGTCGGCCGCAAGGCCGTCGGCTACTTCGCCTTCCGCCGCCGGGCTTCTGAGCAGGACTGGACGGGCGGCACCGACAGCCCCGAGTTCACCACCGCGCAGGAGATCGCCGCAGCGATCGTCGAGAAGTTCGTGCAGCCGACGGAAGAGGGCGGCGTCGACGAGATCCATATCGTCTTCAACCGCTTCGTCTCGATGCTCGTGCAAGACCCTGAGACGGTGCGCCTGTTGCCGCTCGAGGTCGTCGAAGGCGTCGAAGAGCCCGACACCGAGCACGTCGCGCTGCCGCTCTACGAATTCGAGCCCGAGGTGAACGGGGTGCTCGACGCGCTGCTCCCGGTCTACATCGAGAGCCGCATCTTCAACGCGATGCTCCAGTCGGCCGCCGCGAAGCACGCCGCAACGCAGAAGGCGATGAAGTCGGCCAGCGACAACGCCGACAAGCTCATCAAGGACTACACCCGACTGGCGAACAACGCTCGCCAGTCCGAGATCACCCAGCAGATTTCCGAGATCGTCGGCGGCGCCGACGCACTCGTGAAGTAACGAAAGCCCTAGGAAGAGGACGAGAGATGGCTACTGCCACCACCCCCGCGAAAAAGGACGCAGCGAAGGCTCCCGCGAAGAAGGATGCGCCGCAGCAGCACGCCAGTGGCGGTCGCGCGACGCAAGCCGCAGGCGGAGTCGGACGCATCGCCCGAGTTACCGGGCCGGTCGTCGACATCGAGTTTCCGCACGACGCGATCCCCGAGATCTACAACGCGCTGCAGACCGAGATCACCCTCGCCGGTGAGACGGTGACGCTGACCCTCGAGGTCGCCCAGCACCTCGGTGACGACCTGGTGCGCGCGATCGCTCTCAAGCCGACCGACGGTCTCGTGCGTGGCCAAGAGGTGCGCGACTCGGGTAACCCCATCTCGGTGCCGGTCGGCGACGTCACCAAGGGCAAGGTGTTCAACGTCATCGGCGAGGTGCTCAACGCCGCGCCGGGCGAGAAGATCGAGATCACCGAGCGCTGGCCGATTCACCGTCGGCCTCCGGCCTTCGACCAGCTCGAGTCGAAGACCCAGCTGTTCGAGACCGGCATCAAGGTCATCGACCTGCTCACCCCGTACGTGCAGGGTGGCAAGATCGGCCTGTTCGGGGGCGCCGGCGTCGGCAAGACCGTGCTCATCCAGGAGATGATCTACCGCGTTGCCGCCAACCACGGTGGTGTGTCGGTGTTCGCCGGTGTCGGCGAGCGTACGCGTGAGGGCAACGACCTCATCCACGAGATGGAGGAGGCGGGGGTCTTCGACAAGACCGCCCTCGTCTTCGGCCAGATGGACGAGCCCCCCGGAACGCGGCTCCGTGTAGCGCTTTCAGCGTTGACGATGGCGGAGTACTTCCGTGACGTGCAGAAGCAGGACGTTCTGCTCTTCATCGACAACATCTTCCGCTTCACTCAGGCCGGTTCCGAGGTGTCGACGCTGCTCGGGCGCATGCCGTCCGCGGTCGGCTACCAGCCGAACCTCGCCGACGAGATGGGTATCCTCCAGGAGCGCATCACCTCGACGCGTGGCCACTCGATCACGTCGCTGCAGGCGATCTACGTTCCTGCTGACGACTACACCGACCCGGCTCCGGCAACCACCTTCGCACTCCTTGACGCGACGACGGAGCTCTCGCGTGAGATCGCCTCGCGCGGTCTCTACCCGGCCGTCGACCCGCTGTCGTCGACCTCGCGCATCCTCGACCCGCGCTACTTGGGCGAAGACCACTACCGCGTCGCGACGAACGTCAAGGCCATCCTGCAGAAGAACAAGGAACTCCAGGAGATCATCGCCATCCTCGGTGTCGACGAGCTCTCCGAGGAAGACAAGATCACGGTGTCGCGCGCGCGCCGCATCCAGCAGTTCCTCTCGCAGAACACCTATATGGCGACCAAGTTCACCGGCGTCGAGGGATCGACCGTACCGCTCAAGGAGACCGTCGAGTCGTTCGACGCGATCGTCAAGGGCGAGTTCGACCACGTTGCCGAGCAGGCGTTCTTCAACGTCGGCGGCATCGACATGGTCGAGGCTCAGTGGGCGAAGATCCAGAAGGACAACGGCTGAGCATGGCCGACGCAAAGTCGCTGTCTGTCAGCGTCGTCGCGGCCGATCACGAGGTGTGGTCGGGCGAGGCGCGGCAGGTCGTGGCGCGCACGACGATCGGTCAGATCGGCATCCTCGCCGGGCACGAACCGGTGCTCGGAATCCTCGCTTCGGGCGAGGTGCGGGTGACGTTGCTCGATGGGTCGGTCGTGACCGCGAACGCGGAAGACGGCTTCCTCTCGGTGCAGAACGACACGGTGACGATCATCGCCGGTACCGCTAGCCTCGTGTCCTGACCCGACAGCGGAGGGCGCATGCTCATCGTGATGGCCGGACTGCCCGGCACTGGCAAGAGCGCGGTCGCATTCGGCCTCGGAGAGCGACTTGGGCTGCCGATCGTCTCGGTCGATCCCATTGAGTCTGCGATCCTCAGTGCGGGCATCGAGGCCGGACAGCCGACAGGGCTCGCCGCCTACCTGGTCGCCGAGGTGATCGCCGACTCGGTGCTCGCTTCGTCCGCCGGTGGAGTGATCGTCGACGCCGTCAACGCGGTCGAGCCGGCTCGCGAGCAATGGGTGAATCTCGGCACCCGGCACGGACAGCGCAGAATCAGTTTCGTCGAGGTCGTCTGCTCCGACGAAGCCGTGCATCGCGCCCGCCTCGAAGCGCGCGGTCGCCAACTCGCGCACATCGCCGAACCCACCTGGCACGCGGTCGAGCAGAGCCTCGATGAGTGGGAGCCGTGGGGCGGCGAGTCGGGAGCGGTTCCGCGGATCACTGTCGACTCGGTGCACCCCGTTTCCGTCCTGGTCGACCAGATCGTCGCCTTCGTGCGGTCCTAGCCCGAGCAACCTCTGCCCGTGCTCATCCTTCTCCCACCGTCCGAGACCAAGCGCGACGGAGGGGACCGGCCGCCGCTCGACCTGGCGGCTCTCTCGTTTCCGGAGCTCACGGGTGCCCGCCGTCAGGCCCTCGCGGCGGTGAAGGCCCTCTCCCGGAATCTCGCTGCGGCGACCGGGATGCTGCGCCTTGGCCCGTCAAGCGCGCGGGAGGCCGCCCGCAACCGGGTCGTCACTACCTCGCCGACGATGCCGGCCATCGACAGGTACGACGGGGTGTTGTTCGACGAGCTGGATGCCGCATCCCTCCCCGGGAGTGCGCGACAGTTCGCCGCGCAACATCTCGCAATTGGTTCAGCGCTCTTCGGGCTCAGCGGGGCGCTCGACCCGATCCCCGCCTACCGGCTGTCGCACGACTCCCGGCTGCCCGGGACGACGCTGGGCAAGATCTGGCGTCCGCCGCTCACGGCGACTCTCGCCGCGCGCGAGGGACTCATTCTCGACCTGCGCTCCGAAGGCTATGCTGCGCTCGGCCCGGCGCCCGACCGCCCCGACTCGGTGTACCTCCGAGTGGTCAGCGAGGGTGGTGACGGGCGTAAGCGTGCGCTCAACCACTTCAACAAGAAGGGCAAGGGTGCATTCGCCCGTCGCCTGCTCCTGGCTGAGATCGATCATCCCGACGTCGCGTCGCTGCTCGCCTGGGCCGCTCGAGAAGGGATCCGGCTCGAACCCGGAGCGCCGGGAGAGCTCGATTTCCTGGTCTAGCCGGGTTGCGAGCGCCAGCAGTCCGCGAGGTGGTCGTCGACGAGGCCCGCCGACTGCATGAGGGCGTACATCGTGGTCGGCCCGACGAACCGGAATCCGAGTTTCCGTAGCGCGGCGCTGAGCGCCTCCGACTCGGGGGTGACCGCGGGGATGTCGGCCCACGTGCGCGGCCGTGACCGTGTCGTCATCGGCGCGAAGCTCCAGATCAGCTCGTCGAGGGCGCCCGGGCGGTCGCGCGTCACGTCGACGGCCACGCGTGCGTTGCCGATCGCCGCGAGCACCTTGGCGCGATTGCGAATGATGCGTTCGTCGGCCATCAGCCGTTCGATGTCGTCCTCGCGGTAGGCCGCGACGGTCTCGAGCTCGAAGCCGTCGAACGCCGCCCGGAACCCGGGACGACGACGCAGGATCGTGATCCACGACAGCCCCGCCTGGAAGCCTTCGAGGCAGATCTTCTCGAACAGCGGTCGATCTCCGTGCAGCGGGGCGCCCCACTCGTCGTCGTGGTAGCGACGGTATTCGGGATCAACCCCGATCCACCCGCACCGCGGCGTGCCGTCGTCTCCGACGAGAATCTCGGGTCGGCTCACGCGGCGCCAGGCCGTTGGGCGGGTTCTTCCGCCGCCTCCTCCGCCCGCCCGGCCTCGAGATCGAACAGCGCAACCGCCTCGTGGCCGTGGGGGACCCGGTGGGCGATGCCCTCGTGGGCGAGCAACCAGGACTTGGTCGGAATGCCCTGTCCGCCGCTGTACCCGGTGATCATGCCGTCACTGCCGAGCACCCGATGGCACGGCACGATGATCGGTACCGGATTGGCCCCCACCGCACCGCCGACGGCACGCCCGGCGGTCGCCCGCCCGGTTCCGCGACCGAGGTCGCCGTAGGACACCACCTCACCCCACTCAAGGTCGACGAGCTGCTCCCACACCGAGCGTTGGAAGGCCGTGCCCGCGGCGAGGCTCACCGGCACATCGAAGTCGCGGCGCTGACCCGAGAAGTACTGCCCGAGTTGCTGGGCCGCGCGGTCGAGCACGGCGTCGGAGGATTCCGGCAGCTCGTCGTGCGGCAGCATCCCGTCGCGTTCGATCGAGAGGGCGATCACCGACGCGCCGTCGCCGACGATCTCGATGCGCCCTATCGGGCTCTCGATGCGGCGAAGGGCCGCGGGGGTGGAGGTCATGCGTCGAGCGTAGACGCCGCCTCCGACCCGGGTTCGCGGGAATCGGACATCATGCAGGGAGGCTCTCGCCAGCGCCTGGGGAGGACGCTCCCTAGGCTGGCGGAATGGAAACGCGCATCCTCGGCACGTCGGCGCTCGCGGTCTCGGTGGTCGGTCTCGGTTGCAACAACCTCGGCCGCCCGGGCACGCTCACCCTTGAGCAGGCGGGCACCGACGCGGTCATCCACGCGGCTCTCGACGCCGGCGTCACCTTCTTCGACACCGCCGACGTCTACGGAGCCGAATACGGCATGAGCGAAACGAGACTGGGTGTCGCCCTCGCTGGGCGCCGGGACGAAGCGGTCATCGCGACCAAATTCGGCCACACGTCGATGGGGAGTCCGCTCGCTGACCTCGGCCCGCGGGGCGGTCGTGTCTACATCCGCGCCGCCGTCGAGGGCTCGCTGCAGCGCCTCGGCATCGAGACCATCGATCTCTACCAACAGCACACTCCCGACCCGACTGTTCCCATCGCCGAGACCCTCGGCGCGCTGGACGAACTCGTCCGCGAGGGCAAGGTGCGCGAGATTGGCAACTCGAACTTCGACAGCGCACAGTTGGCGGAGGCAGACGTCGAGGCGACCCGCCTCGGCACGGCTCGATTCGTCTCCGCGCAGAATCACTACAGCCTCGTCGCCCGCGAGGCGGAGGCTGACGTCATCCCGACGGTCGAGCGGCTCGGGCTCGGGTTCTTCCCGTTCTTCCCGCTCGCCAACGGGCTGTTCACCGGCAAGTTCTCCCGCACCGAGCTGCCCGCCGACACGCGCATCGGTCGCCAGCGTCCCGAGGTGCACGAAAGAGCGCCATGGGATGCCATCGAAGCCTTCGAGGCCTTCGCCACGGCTCGGGGGATCGGCATCCTCGAGGCCACTTTCGGCTGGTTCCTCGCCCGCCCGGCGTTGTCGAGCGTCATCGCGGGAGCCACGAAGCCGGAGCAGATCCGCGCCAACGCCGCCGCGGGAAACGGTTGGCGTGCAACGCCCGCAGACCTGGCCGAGATTGACAGTTTCTTCGCGAATCGGATCTGAACGCCGGTTGGCGCCTAACCGGTCAGTGCCCGACCAGCGGGCCCATGACACGCGCGATGACCGATCGGCGCCGTGTGATGCGCTCCTCGACGTCGGCGGCCGACATCGCGAGCATCCCGGCATTCGCGCCGAGGAAGCGCAGCGGCTCAGGCTCCCAGTCGGGGGAGCGGTGCCCGACCCACGGCAGCCGCGTCAGCTCGGTGTCGGCATCGGTCAGCAGGTCGGCGAGGGAGCGCCCCGCGAGGTTCGTCGTCGAGAGCCCGTCGCCGACGTAGCCACCGGCCCGCCCGATTCGGGTCGTCGGGTCGTACGTCACTGACGCGTGCCAGTCCCGCGAAACCCCGAGCGGCCCACCCCAGCGGTGCGTCACCGCGGCATCCGCGACCGCCGGGAACAGCTCGACGAGGGTGCGGCGCAGGTGTCCGAAGACGCGCGGCACGCGGTCGTAGCCCGCCCGGATGGCGCTGCCCCAGTGGTACCGGGCGCCGCGCCCCCCGAACGCGAACCGATCGTCGGCGGTACGTTGCCCGTAGATGAGCAGGTGCCGGTAGTCGGTGAAGGTCTGACCGTGCGCGACGCCGATCTCGTCCCAGAACGCGGGCGGCAGCGGCTCGGTCGCGATCATCAGCGAGTACAGGGGCAGGATGCGGCGGTGCGTCGCGGGGAAGGTTGCGGTGTACCCCTCGGTCGCCACCACGACGCGGTCCGCCGTCACGACCCCGCGCGCGGTCTCGACTCGCCCGGGCGCCACCGACATCACCTCGGTGTGCTCAAGAATCCGAACGCCGCGGGCCTCGAGCACCGCGGCGAGCCCCCGCACGAGTTTCGCGGGATGCAGGCTCGCACAGTTGCGATCGAAACTCGCCCCGAGGGCTCCCGCCGCGTGCACGTCGTCGGGGCCACGCCATCCGATCTCGTCGACGCCGTAGTGCTCGGCTTCGGCGATCTCGGCGAGGGCGGCACGCTTCTGTACCTCGGATCGGACGTAGGAGATCGTGCCGCCGGTCGCGAAGTCGCAGTCGATACCGAGACCGTCGGTAACGCGGCCCACCTCGGGGACGGTGCCGATCATCGCGCGGCGCATGGCGATCGCCGCGTCGCGCCCGTGTGCGCGCTCGAGCGACGCCGTCGACCGCGGGAAGAGCGCGCTACACCAGCCGCCGTTGCGGCCCGAAGCGCCGAACCCGGCGATCTCTTTCTCCAGCACGACGATCCGCAGTGCGGGGTCGCGCTCATGGAGGTACCACGCGGTCCACAGTCCGGTGAGTCCGCCGCCGACGATCGCGACATCCGCGTCGGTGTCGCCGTCGAGCCCCACCCGCGGCGTCAGGTCACCGGCCGTCGCATGCCAGAAGCTCAGCGCCGCCATAGATGGATCTCCGCGCGATTGGACCCACATCGAGAGGGGTCTTAGCGCGCTTGGCTGGATCTAAGCAGGACGACAGGGCAGGTCACAGTCGGGTCCACGCCTCGGAGAGCACGCCGCGCAGAATCGATTCGATCTCGTCGAATTCGGGTTCGCCGATCGTGAGCGGGGGAGCGAGCTGGATGACGGGGTCACCCCGGTCGTCAGCCCGGCAGTACAGACCCGCCTCGAACAGCGCCTTCGACAGGAACCCGCGCAACAGGCGCTCCGATTCGGCGTCGTCGAACGTCGTCTTCGTTGCCCTGTCCTTCACCAGCTCGATGCCGAAGAAGTAGCCGTCGCCGCGCACGTCCCCGACGATCGGAAGGTCTTTCAGCCTCTCGAGCGTCGAGCGGAACACGGGAGAGAGGGTACGCACCCGTTCGTTGAGTCCCTCCTCTTCGAAGATCGCGAGGTTCTCGAGCGCGACCGCCGCCGAGACGGGATGCCCGCCGAACGTGTACCCGTGATAGAACGCCGTCGTGCCGTGGCGGAAGGGTTCGTAGATCTTGTCCGAGACGATCGTCGCGCCGATCGGGGAGTACCCCGAGGTCATCGCCTTGGCGCAGGTGATCATGTCGGGCACGTAGCCGTAGGCGTCGCACGCGAACACGTGGCCGATGCGCCCGAACGCGCAGATGACCTCGTCTGAGACCAGCAGCACGTCGTAGCGGTCGCAGATCTCGCGCACCCGCTGGAAGTAGCCGGGGGGCGGCGGGAAGCATCCGCCCGAGTTCTGCACCGGCTCGAGGAACACGGCCGCAACCGTCTCGGGGCCCTCGAAGAGGATCATCTCCTCGATGCGGTTCGCCGCCCAGACGCCGAACTCCTGCTCGGTGCCGCCCGGGAATCCCATCTCTTCGGCGCGGTAGTAGTTCGTGTTCGGCACGCGGAAGCCGCCAGGCGCGACGGGCTCGAACATCTCCTTCATCGCCGGGATGCCGGTGATCGCGAGCGCTCCGTGCGGGGTGCCGTGGTAGGCGATCGCGCGCGAGATCACCTTGTGCTTCGTCGGCCGGCCCTGCAACTTCCAGTAATACTTCGCGAGCTTGAACGCGGTCTCGACCGCTTCGCCGCCACCGGTGGAGAAGAACACCCGGTTGAGGTCGCCCGGTGCGTACTCGGCGAGCCGGTCGGCGAGCTCGATCGCATTCGGATGCGCGTACGACCAGATCGGGAAGAACGCGAGCTCCTCGGCCTGCTTCGCCGCGGCGGCGGCGAGACGCTGTCGCCCGTGGCCGGCGTTGACAACGAAGAGCCCGGAAAGCCCGTCGATGTACTTCTTGCCCTTCGAGTCCCAGATGTGGTGACCCTCGCCCTTCACGATGATCGGGGCGCCATGCTCCTCGACCGCCGACTGGCGGGTGAAGTGCATCCAGAGGTGGTCTTTCGCCTTCTGCTGAAGGTCGGCCTCGTCGGCCGCAGACAGTCCGGGCTTGGTCATTGCGGGCGTGGTCATCGGGTTCCCCAGTTGTAGAACTGCTTCTGCAGTTTCAGATATACGAAGGTTTCGGTCGAGAGCACGCCGTCGATCGCGCGGATGCGGTGGTTGAGCAATTCGATGAGGTCTTCGTCGCTCTCACACACGACCTCGGCCAGAATGTCGAAACTCCCAGCGGTCAAAACGACGTAGTCGACCGCGGGGATCGAGGCGAGGGCTTCGGCGACGCTCGTCGTGTCGCCGGTCACCCGGACGCCGATCATCGCCTGTCGATAGAAGCCCAGCTGCATCGGGTCGGTCACCGCGACGACCTGCATGACGCCGGCATCCGTCAGTTTCTGAACCCGCTGTCGAACGGCCGCCTCGGAGAGACCGACCGCCTTGCCGATCTCGGCGTAGGACCGTCGGCCGTCCTCCTGCAGCTGCTCGATAATGCCTTTCGACACCTCATCGAGCGCCACTGCTTTCGAGCGCGCCATGATTCGATCCTGACAGCCGTCAGAGGGCCCCGCAAGCGAATCCGCAATCTGAGGGGTCTGGGAGTGACGAAATCGCCAGTTTCGGCGGAAACCGACGCGAAGTAGGGTGGGCCCATGGCCGATCGCACTCTGCGCAACTTCATCAACAGTGAATACGTCGACGCAAAGGGGGACGGCTCGTTCGCCGTGATCGACCCCGCGACCGAGGATTCCTACGCAACCTCACCGGTGTCTGGGAAGGCAGACGTGGATGCCGCATTCGCGGCGGCGGCAGCCGCATTCGAAGAGTGGGGCGAGTCGACGCCGTCAGAGCGCCAGCTCGCGCTGTTCCGCATCGCCGATGAGGTCGAGAAGCGGGCCGACGAGTTCGCCGACCTCGAATCGCAAGACACCGGCAAGCCACGCACCACGCTCGTCGACGACGAGATCATGCTCTCCGTTGACCAGATCCGCTTCTTTGCCGGGGCCGCCCGCATCCTCGAAGGTCGCGCCAGCGGCGAATACATGAAAGACCACACGTCGTCGATCCGCCGTGAGCCGATCGGCGTCATCGGTCAAGTGACGCCGTGGAACTACCCGCTCAACATGGCCGTGTGGAAGATCGCGCCGGCGATCGCCGCAGGCAACACGACGGTGCTCAAACCCTCAGACACCACCCCGCAGTCGACGCTCCTCCTCGCCGAGATCGCGGCCGAGTTCCTGCCGAAAGGCGTGCTCAACGTGATCACCGGAGACCGCACCACCGGCGGACTGATGATCGACCACAAAACCCCGCAGATGGTGTCGATCACCGGCTCGGTGCGGGCTGGGATGGAGGTTGCGAAGGCGGCGTCCGCCGACCTCAAGCGCGTCCACCTCGAACTGGGCGGCAAAGCGCCCGTCGTCGTGTTCCCGGATGCCGACATGGCCAAAGCCGCCGAAGGCATCGCGATCGCCGGCTACTTCAACGCCGGCCAAGACTGCACCGCCGCGACCCGCGTGCTCGTCCATAAAGACGCCCACGACGCGTTCCTCGCCGCGCTCGCCGACTACGTCGCCGACAACGTCACCACCGGCGACCCGAAAGATGCCGACACCTTCTACGGACCCGTCAACAACCAGAACCAGCTCGACCGGGTGCTCGGAATGCTCGACGCCCTGCCGAAGCACGCGAAAGTGGTCACCGGCGGCGAACGCAAGGCGGGCAAGGGCTACTTCATCGAACCGACAATCGTCGACTCCCTCAAACAGAACGACGACGCCATCCAAACCGAGTTCTTCGGACCCGTCATCACCCTGCAGACCTTCAGCGACGAAGCCGAAGCCATCGCCTGGGCCAACGGCGTGCAGTACGGTCTCTCATCGAGCGTCTGGACCGCCGACCATGGCCGCGCCATGCGCTTCGCGAAACGACTCGACTTCGGCTGCGTGTGGATCAACACCCACATCCCGCTCGTCGCCGAAATGCCCCACGGCGGCTTCAAGCACTCCGGGTATGGGAAAGACCTCTCCATGTACGGGTTCGAGGACTACACGCGCATCAAGCACGTGATGTCCTACATCGGCTCGTAGTGGGTGACGCGGCCGGGGACGGATCGGGTCCTCGGGCCGAGGGAGCGGGGACCCCTACCCCGATCGACCCGATGACCCGATCCGTCCCCGGCCGCTGCGTGCTCGACGCTGCGGCGGTGCGGTGCTCGATGCGTCGGCGTGCGGGTGGAGGATAGGAGGGTGGAGCCCGACCTCGACGACACCGTTCGCGCGGTCCCGCGACCCCCCGTGGTGCCCAGCGGCGAGGATGTTGACGACACCGTCGTTCGGGGAAGCGTCGGGTTGCCGCCCATTCCCCCGGCGCTTGTCGAACCGCCTGCTCCTGAGGCGCGGCCGCTTCCGGTTGCCGTCGAGCCGGTCGCCGTCGATATCCCGGAGGACCCTGCGGCAGCAAAACCGGCTTTGCGCGCGCTGTTCGCGGATGGTACCGAGGTGCTGCTTGATGTGACCGTGTATGTGGGGCGGCGGCCGAGCATCCCGCGCATCTTCACCGGGCCGGAGCCGCGTCTGGTGACGCTTCCGTCGCCGGGAAAAGAGCTGTCGGCAACCCACCTCGAGTTGAAGATGGTGGGCGGGGCGCTCGTCGCGAGCGACATGCGTTCGACCAACGGCACCGTCGTGCAGCTCCCGGGCGCGGCGCCGCGCACCCTGATCCGCGGGGAGTCGGCCGTCATTGTGCCGGGCACCCGCATCGATCTCGGCGAAGGCGCCGTGCTCGACATCCTGCCGCCACTCGAGGAGCACGACTCGTGAGCAGCGTCGGCCGGGATCGCTCGGGGTATCGACTCACCGTTCCGGGGAAGCGACGTGGATTCGTACTCGACTGGGCGGGCCGCAGCGACATCGGGCGCAAACGCGCGGTCAACGAAGACAGCGTGTTGGTCGGACCGCTCGTGTTCGCCGTCGCGGACGGAATGGGCGGCCATGCGGCGGGCGACCGGGCGAGTGCCGCCGTCGTCGAGCGCCTCGCCGCACTCGCGGCCGACGCCGACCACGGATACCTCGACATCGCACGGCTCGACGGCGCCCTCAGCGCGGCCGCCGACGACATCGACGACTTCGCGGCTCACATCCCGATCGGTGCCGGAACCACCGTGACGGGTGCGCTGCTCGCGCTGGTCGAGGGTGAACCGAACTTCGCGGTGTTCAACATCGGCGACAGCCGGGTCTACCTGCTGGCCGACGACAAGTTTTCGCGCGTCACGCGCGACCATTCGGTCGTGCAGGAGATGGTGGATGCGGGCCTCATCAATGAGCGCCAGGCCGAAGATCACCCCGACAGCAACGTCATCACGCGCGCCGTCGGCTTCCGGGAAAGCCCTCGGCCCGACCTGTGGATGCTGCCGCTGCGGCCCGGGATGCGTCTTCTGCTGTGTTCCGATGGGCTCACCAAAGAGGTCGATGACCGAGGTATCCGTAGACATCTCGCTGCGGGAGGTACCGCCGCCGAGACGGCGGACCATCTGATGGACGCCGCCCTCGCCGCAGGGGGCCGCGACAACGTCACCGTCGTCGTGATCGACGTCACGGCGCCCGCACATCAGACCCGAAAGGGCCCGGCCAGCCCGGTCCCCAGTTCAGGGGGAACCGCCGCCTGAACGGCGGATCGACAGGCGTGGTCTGCCTACAATGGGGCAACCCGCGGCATGGAGAGGGGGTCTTCATGGCCAGGCGACTGCCGTCCCAGCCTCCCGTGCTGCCCGGATTCTCCTATGTGCACATTCTCGGCTCCGGCGGATTCGCCGACGTCTTCCTCTACGAGCAGAATATGCCGCGTCGTCAGGTCGCGGTCAAGGTGATGCTGAGCGAGGTTGTCAACGACCAGGTGCGGCAGATGTTCCAAGCCGAGGCGAACCTCATGGCGCAACTCTCGGCGCATCCCTCGATCCTTACCGTGTACGAGGCCAGCGTCTCCGGCGACGGCCGGCCGTATCTCGTGATGGAGCTGTGCTCGTCGAGCCTCTCTGACCGCTACCGCCGGGAGCGCATCCCGGTGCCTGAGGTGCTGCGCACCGCCGTCAAGATCGGAAGCGCGATCGAGACGGCCCACCGTGCCGGCGTCCTGCACCGCGACATCAAGCCGTCCAACATCCTGACGACGGCGTACGGGCACCCCGTCCTGTCCGACTTCGGCATCGCCTCGACGCTGACCACGCAGCGTGAAGAAGATTCCGTCGGCCTCTCGATCCCGTGGTCGGCACCCGAGGTGCTTCTCGACGAGACCCCCGGCACCATCTCGAGCGAAGTGTGGGCTTTCGCCGCGACGGTCTACTCCCTGCTCGCCGGTCGCTCGCCCTTCGAGGATCCGGGCGGCTCCAACAGCAGTAGCGATCTCATGTCACGCATCGCGCGGGCCAAGCCGCAGCCGATCGGCCGCTCCGACGTGCCGGCGAGTCTCGAGGCGCTGCTCAAGCGCGGGCTGTCGCGTCGCCCGGAGGCGCGCCCGGCGAGTGTCATCGAATTCATCCGCGAGTTGCAGACCATCGAAGCCGAGCTGGGGGTGCCGCAGACTCCGCTCGAGATCGCGATGGATGAATGGGCGCTCGGCACGGTCGCCGACCTTGAAGACCGCACCCGGCTGCGTCCGCTCCCGGGAGCTCGCAACTCGCCCACCCCGCGCCGTCGTCGCCGATTCGCCCCCGAAGGCGACTACGCGGGGATCGGCACCGTCCGCGAGGCGACCCCCGTGCCGCGGCGGTTCTCGCACAGTCGCCCTTCGTCGCCTCAGGGTGGCGTTCAGACGGTGACCTGGCTGCTCATCGCCTCTGCTGTTCTCGTCATCGCGCTCGGCGTCACGGCGCTTGTCGTGCTGCTGCGCGCCTCCACCGAAGATGGGATTCCGGTGGTCACCGACATTTCGGCCACCCTCAGCGACGGCAGTGTCGAGTACTCGTGGCCGGACCCGGGAATCGCCGAGGGCGACCTCTACGAGATCGAAGTGGGCGGCATCCGCACGGCGACGCAGTCGCAACCGCGGTTCGTCGTCGACACCAACCCCGGCGAGACCGTGTGTCTCGCCGTCACCGTCAACCGGCAGGGCAAGCCGGGCGAGCAGAGTGCGGCGAAGTGCGTCGACGTCCCGGATGACTGATCGATGAGCATCCGCAGCTGGGTCGCCGGCCACCGCTCGCTCGTCGCCACCGCGACGAGCGGCACCGTCGTGGCCGCCCTCGTCGCGGGGCTGGCAATCACCTCGACTGGCTACACCGCGCAGAAACTCGACCTCGGCGACGGCGCCGTCTGGGTTGCCAACGGCACTCAGCAGACGGTTGGCCGGGCGAATCCCGAGGTGCTCGAACTCAACACCGTCCTGCGCGCGGGCAGCGCCGACCTCGAGGTCGTGCAACAGGGCACCTCTGTGCTCGTCGTCGACCACGCAAACGCAACCGTCCAGATCGTCGATCCGGCCGAGTCGATCCTCGGCGAACCGATCGCGCTCCCGCCCGACGACCCGCAGGTCTTCCTCGCGGGCTCGCGAGTCGTCATCCACGCGGCAGGCACTGGCGAACTCTGGATCGTGCCCTTCGGTGAACTTCCCGACTTCGACGCGGCGCAGCCGAGTTCCCTGATCCTCGGCCTGGACTCGGTCGTGAGCGTCGCGCCCGACGGCACACTGTTCGCTTACTCCGCGGAGGTCGGCGAGGTGTTCCGGGTCGATGCGGGCCGCACCGACGCGGTCGAGGCGCGCTGGTCGACCGGCCTGGGCGACGTCAATGAGGTGCAGGTCACCTCAGTCGGCGGCACCTGGGCGGTTGTCGACGTCGACGGCCGTCGGGTCGCCCTCGAACGTGGACTCGTCGACCTCTCCGGCTTCATCGAGCCCGGAGAAGAGGTCGCCGTTCAGGAAGCCGCCGATGACGGCGAACGCATTCTGCTCGGCACCGAGACCGGGCTCATCGGCATCCCGTTGAGCGGTGCGGACCCCGTCCCGCTCGTCGACGGGCAGTCGGGGACCCCCGCGGCACCGTTGACCCTCGACGGCTGTGAGTACGCGGCCTGGGCCACCGGTACGGCCTGGCGACGGTGCGCGAACTCCGGTGAAGGCACCGGCTTCGACCTCTCGGGTGCGGCGGCCGGCGTTCTCGACTTCGCCGCGAACGTCGACCGCGTCGTACTCAACGATGTGCGGCGCGGTGCCACCTGGGCGATCCAGGACGAAGCCCAGCTGATCGACAACTGGGACGACCTCCTCGTCGAAGACCCGGAAGACCAGGCCCAAGAGAACGACGAGAACATCCCCCCGACCGTTGACGAGGAACAACAGCCCCCCGTTGCGATCGACGATGTCTTCGGGGCCCGCCCGGGGCGCGCGACAGTGCTGCCCGTGCTGCTCAACGACTACGACCCGAACGCCGACGTGCTCGTGATCGGGCAGGTCGACCCGATTCCCGAGGAGCTCGGCCGCGTCGACCTCGTGACGCGCAACCAGCAGCTGCAGCTCACCCTTGCCCCCGGGGCATCGGGCACCATCTCGTTCCGCTACACGATCACCGACGGTCGCGGCGGCATCGCGACCGCAGCGGTGTCGGTTACCGTCAGGTCGGCCGACGAGAACTCGCCGCCGCAGCAAGTGCGGTCAACGCGCACCGACGTCGCGGCCGGCGGACGGGTCACGACCCAGGTGTTGGGTGACTGGGTCGACCCCGACGGCGACGCCTTCTACCTGACGTCGGCGACGACCGGCGCTCCGGATCAGGTCAGCCACAAGCCGGACGGTGTGGTCGTGTTCGCCGACTCCGGGCAGGGTGGGGACCTGAAGTCGGTAACCCTCGTCGTCACCGACGGACTCGCCCAGTCCACCGGAAACGTGGCGGTACAGGTCAGCCCGGTCGGCGAGCTGCCGATCGTCGTCGAACCGTGGGTGGCGCTCGTGACGGCCGGGCAGGAGATCACGATCCGTCCGATGTCGCATGTGAGCGGCGGCAACGGCACCCTGCGCCTCAACGCCGTCCCGGAACGGGCGGGATCGCGTATCGAGCCGAGCTTCGAAGCCGGCACCTTCACGTTCGTGAGCGACGAAGTGCGCACGCACTACGTCGAGTTCACGGTGACCGACGGCGATCAGACGGCGACGGGTCTCGTGCGCATCGACGTGGCTGCGCCACCGGATGCCAACACCCGCCCGATCACGGTGCCCCGCACGGTCTTCATCACGACGCTCTCGAGCGACACGATCGACCCGACGACGACCGACATCGACCCCGCGGGCGGAGTGCTCGTGGTCACCGGGGTCACCAACCCTGCAGCCAGCCAAGGCGTGCGCGCGGAAGTGCTCGACCAGCGAGAGGTACGGATCACGCTGACCGCGCCTCTCGAGGGGCGCAGCGTCACGGTCAACTACCGCATCAGCAACGGCCTCGCGGATGCCGAAGGCACGATCACCGTCGTCGAGATTCCCGAACCGGCGCAGTTGCAGCCGCCGATCGCCGTCGATGACACCGCCACGGTGCGCGTGGGGGATGTCGTCGACATCCCGGTGCTCGATAACGACGAGCAGCCCGAAGGCAAGCCATTGACGCTCGTGCCGACACTCGCCGAAAACTTGCCCGAGGCCGCCGGTCTGTTGTTCGTCTCGGGCGACCGCCTGCGTTACCTCGCGCCCGAGGTCGCTGGCGACTACGTCGCGGTGTACAGCGTGGAGTCTGCGGGTCAACGTGCGGAGGCTCGCGTGACCATTTCGGTGCGGGAGGCGAATGCTGCGACCAACAGCCCGCCCGTGCCGCGCCGGATCACAGCACGCGTACTCGCAGGTGAGACGGTCCGCATCCAGATCCCGCTCAGCGGGGTCGATCCCGACGGCGATTCCGTGCAGCTCATCGGCATCACCAGCACCCCCGACAAGGGCGCCGTGCTGAGCACCGGACCGACCTACATCGAGTTCGAGGCGGGGGAGTACTCCTCGGGCACCGACGAGTTCAGCTACGCCCTGGTCGACGGGCTCGGGGCACGTGCGGAGGGAACCGTGCGGGTGGGCATCAGCCCGCGTTTGGATGGCGCCCGCAATCCGGTCGCAAACGAGGACATCGTGGCCGTGCGTCCGAATCGGACGGTGAGCGTGCAGGTGCTCGCGAACGACTCGGATCCCGACGGCAGCCCGTTGCGCGTCGTCTCGGCTGTCGCGGTCGCGGAGGGTACCGAGGCGACCGTCGTCGACGAGACCATTGTCGACATCACACCGCCCGAGGAAACCGGTTCGTATGCCGTCATCTTCACGATCCAGAACGAGTACGGCGGCACGAGTTCGAACTTCGTCACGGTCACCGTCGATCCCGCCGCGCCGCTCTCAT
>NZ_JANMSQ010000289.1:0-2603 GCF_031389465.1 Pseudolysinimonas sp. | reverse complement strand
TCCCAGCTCGTCAGCGCGATCCGGCGACTGAGTCTCGACGACGCCAACATCCTCGTCGTGCAGCCGTCGACCGTGCAGGTGCAGCAATCCACGGTGAGCCATTTCGGCCGCATGCCCGACCATGTGCTCGACGGATCCGCGCGCATCCCCTTCGTGCTTTTGGCGACCGACGGCAAGATCGCCGCATCCGGCATCGCGACGGGAAGTGCGAGCTTCCGAGCGGCGGTGGATCCGGAATCGGCGACCCTGGTGTGGACGCCGATCGACGATGTTCAGACGAACCCGTCGGCCACGCATCCGTCGATTCCCTCCTGGCTGAAGGCAGCGGCGGCGGCCATCGCAGGGTTCGTTCTGATCGCGGCCTTCTCGCTGCCTCTCGTCGTGCTCGACCTCGGACCGGCGACCGACACGCCGGCACTGCTCGACCACAACTTCCGGGCGGAGTCGCTCACCGCAGGATCAGCGTGGGAGATCGGCATCCTGCTCGCGCCGCTGATCGCCGCGCTGCTCGCGCTCGCCGTGTGGTCGGGGCCGCGTGCTTGGGTCGTCGTCGTTGCAGCGTTTGTCGTGACCGCAGCCGCCGGCGCGGCTCAGGCAGCGACGGAGGGGTGGGGGATGAGCCACCTGATCGTGTGGGGTGTCGGTGCCTACGTGCCGGCGCTTCTGCTTTTGATCGCGGCCTTCATCGAGTCCAAGGTCGGTCCGCCCGTCAGCGTGATCGAAAGATTCCGCAGGAGCATCGGGTAGCGGTCTTACCAGGGTGACGGGCGCTCGTCGTCGCGGGTGGAATCCGATGGGAACGTCTCGAGCTCAGTACCGCCCGCGCGGATGCACAACCAGGTGAGCGGCTCGGGGCTGTCGGGAACGGCACGCCACGTGCGCATCACACCCTGACCGACGCGGATGGCGGTGCCGGCGGTAACGGGGACGACCTCGTCATCCAGACCCATCTCGCCTCGGCCGGTGAGGAAGACGTACAACTCCTCTAGCTGCGAATGCGAGTGCCAGTAGCCGGCCTCCTCGCCGGGGATGAACGAATTCGCCGTCAATCCGATGTACTGCATGTCGACCTCGTGGTCGACGACCCGGCGGCCGTCACGGGATGTCGTCGCCCGGAAGCCGCCGTAGTGGTTACGCCACTCGCCGAGGGTGCCGAGCTCGATGCGTTCGTGGTCGCTGCGTGAGGTCATGCTTTGATCTTGCACCCGTACGGTGGGTTCATGTCCGCTGACATTCTCGCGACCGTCGCGCTGTCGGCATCCAGCGTTCTGCTTGGTTTCGGGTTGCCGCTCGCGTCGGGGCTCGCCATCCTCGGCCTCGTGCGAGGGTTCGTCGAAAACCGGTGGCGAGAGTTCGTGCTCGGGATGCTTCTCGTCGTTGTTCTCGTAGCTGCTGGGGTGTTTCTGCGGACGTGGGGAGCGGGGTTGGTGCCGGTCGAGTCGCTCGGGGTTGCGAATTCGACGGCTGCTTTCGTGTTCACCGCGGTGACGCCGCCGGGGGTCGTGCTCGGGGTGCTGCTCGTTGTCGTCGGGTTGGTGCGGCGGTATGTGGGGGCTCGTTCGCGTTCTCGGTGAGTGCTGCTCGGTGAGTCCTCCACAGGGGTCTGCGGGGCGACTTCTTGTACTTTCGAAAGTTTGTTCGGGCTGAGAGAATGGGATCCGAAAGGATTTCACTCATGACCTCCACCACCGCTCTCGCCACCGCCGTTGCGGTGCTGCGCGATGTGCCGCGGTCGGTCGGCGCCTGTCATGCGGCGTCGGATGCGACGCTCATGGAGTGGTTGCGGCTCGCGGGAGAGGCGAACAAGCTGGCGGATGCGCACATCGCGCTCGCGGCGGGCGAGCTCGAGCGGCGGTCTGATCCGCAACTGGGCGGGGCGGGGTTGGCGCGACGCGAGGGTGCGCGTACGCCCGAAGAGTTGCTGCGCTCGACCACCGGAGTGACAGGTCGGGATGCCGTGGTCGCGCTCCGCGTCGGTCGCCTCGCGCAGGCTGATGGCTCGGTTCCCGGCGATCGGGTGCTCGGCGATCGGGTCGTCGACGGAACGGTGTCGGTCCAGGCGGCTGAGGCGATCCGGGCGGGGCTGGATGGGTCGGGTGCAGATCCGGTGCTTGTGGCTGAGGCGACCGAGTTGCTGTGCGACCAGGCTCCGACGCTCGACCCCGACCGGCTGCTCAAGCGCGCCCGGGAAGTACGCGACGAGATCGACGAAGCCGGCATCGCGTCACGGGAGGCCGTGTTGCGGGGGCGGCGGTCGATCCGGCGGCTCGATCTGCGCGACGGCATGAAACGCCTCATCTGGGATTACGACCCCCTCACCGCTGGTGTCGTCGACGAGATTTACGACCGGGCGACATCACCTCGTCGAGGCGGGCCGCGGTTCGTCGACTCCGAGCAGGTGCGCCGGGCCGAGGGGCTCGAGCGGGATGAGCGCACCGTCGAACAGATCGCGTCGGATGCCTTCACCGAACTGCTGCGGCAAGCGGGTGGGCTCGACCCGTCCGTTCTGGTCGGCAAGGGTGCGCCGGCGGTGCGGGTGCTCGTGTCGGCTACGGATCTCGTCGCGGGTGTCGGGCACGGAGTGATCGAAGGCTCGAACGAAG
>NZ_JANMSQ010000272.1:0-1799 GCF_031389465.1 Pseudolysinimonas sp. | reverse complement strand
CACTTCGAGGCTGCTGCCCGGCCCGACGTACCCGACGATGCCACACATGAACCCGATTGTATGTTTTCCTGGGTCAGATGTCTGACCCAGGCGCCGTGCACAGCGGGTCCACACCGTTCCTCGAAATCGACCGGGCGGAGTGGGCCGCGCTCGCTCCGTCAACCCCGCTCCCTCTCGGGGCCGGTGAAGTCGAGCGGATCCGGGGGTTGGGCGACAGCCTCGACCTCGCCGAGGTGGCGGAGGTCTATGTGCCCCTCAGCCGACTGCTCAACCTCTACGTCGCGGGTGCCCTCTCGACCGGTGCCGAAGTTCGCGAGTTCCTCGGGCAGCCCGCGCGACCCACGCCGTACGTCATCGGTGTCGCCGGCTCCGTCGCGGTCGGCAAGTCGACGATCGCGCGACTGCTGCGCGAACTCCTCTCCCGGTGGCCCGACACCCCGAGCGTCGAGCTGGTGACGACCGACGGCTTCCTGTTGCCGAACGCCGAACTCGAGCGCCGCGGGCTGATGGAACGCAAAGGCTTTCCCGAGAGCTACGACCGCCGGGCGCTATTGCGCTTCGTGTCGGAGGTGAAGAGCGGCGCACCCGAAGTGCGTGCACCCGTCTATTCGCACCTCGTCTACGACGTGCTGCCCGACGAACACGTCATCGTGCGGCGCCCCGACGTACTCATCGTCGAAGGGCTCAACGTGCTGCAACCGCCGACCTCAGGTCGGCTCGCGGTGAGCGACCTGTTCGACTTCACGATCTACGTCGACGCCCGCACGAGCGACATCGAGAAGTGGTATGTGGAGCGATTCCTGCGCCTCCAGCGTGGCGCGTTCGCCGACCCCTCGTCATACTTCCACCGGTTCGCGGCGCTCAGCGAAGGTGAAGCGGTCGCCCGAGCCCGCAGCATTTGGAACGAGATCAACGGCCCGAACCTCGCCCAGAACATCCTGGCGACCCGCGCCCGGGCGTCGCTCGTGCTCCGCAAGGGAGCAGATCACACCGTGTCGACGGTGCTCTTGCGGAAGGTTTAGAGCCCTTCGAGAACGAAGACTGGAATCTCTCGGTCGGTCTTCTTCTGATAGTCGACGTAGGGCGGGTAGGCGGCGACTGACCGCTCCCACCAGATCGACTTCTCGTCGCCGGACACCTCGCGGGCGCGGTAGTCGCGCTTCGCCGGGCCATCTTGAAGTTCGACGAGCGGGTTGGCGACCAGATTGAAGTACCACTGCGGATGCTGGGGCGCTCCGCCGCGGGAAGCCACGACGGCGTAGACCCCGTCATGCTCGACTCGCATGAGCGCCGTCTTACGCAGCTTGCCGCTCTTCGCCCCGACCGTCGTCAGCACGATGACCGGCATGCCCGAGAGCGTCAGGCCTTTGGTGCCTTCTGACGCTTCGTACAGCTCGGCGTGTTTGCGCGCCCAGTCGTTCGTACTCGGCGCGTACTCCCCGTCCAGCGGCATCGTCAGTCCAATCCCGTTCCTTCCCTGCCGATCAAGTCTCCCCGAATCGTGTAGCTGTAGCTGGCCGAGTAGTAGTCGCTGCTCAGATAGACGTTGATCTCGGGAACGCCCGACGAGCCGAGGCGCACCGAGGGGTAGAACGCGGTGAAGTCGGTCCAGCCCGTGTCGGCTTTCGATTGGGCGACCAGCTCCCCGATGATCGAGAAGTCGATCGTCGACGCGTCGAAAAGGCCGACCACCGCGCCGCCGTACGGGATCCGCACGATCGTCCCACCGACGTTCACGACGCCGTCACCTTCCGGGCCAGGCGGGTGCCTCCTGCGGAACCGCGGCATCCTGAGGCGTC
>NZ_JANMSQ010000268.1:0-2298 GCF_031389465.1 Pseudolysinimonas sp. | reverse complement strand
CACCCGCCCCGATCGCCGCGTGCTCGACGGCCGGTTCATCCGGCTCGAGCCCTTCGCCCCCGAACACCTGCCCGGCCTGTGGGCGGCGCTCGGGCATCCCGAAGTGTTTGCGGGCGGCTACGGTGGCGGGCCGGCGGGGTTGCCCGTCGACGAAGCCGCCTTCGCGGAATGGGCGCCCAGCCACTTTCCGCACGAGGAGGGCATCACCTACGTCGCCCGGCTGACGGCCGGTCCCGATGCGGGCACGATCGTCGGGGCATCGAGCCTCGCCGATCTCGACCTGGAGAACGAACACGCGCACATCGGCTGGACGGGCTGGGACCCTCGAGTCTGGGCGGGCGCCGTGAACCCGGAGGCGAAGCTGCTGATGCTCGGCACGGCATTCGATAACGGCTTCGGGCGGGTGAAGCTGCAGGCGGATGCTCGCAACGAGCGGTCCCGCGGGGAGATCCTGAATCTCGGGGCGTCGTTCGAAGGAGTCGTTCGTCGCGACCGACGTCGGGCCGACGGCACCTGGCGGGATACGGCGGTTTACTCGATCCTGATCGACGAGTGGCCGAGCGTGCGCGAGGGGCTCGAGACGCGGCTCGCGAGCGCTGTGCCGCCGACACTGCGTCGATAGGCTGAGGCGCATGGCCGAGATGGACGACGAGACCCGCACGGAGCTCGCCGAGCTGCGGCAGAGCATCGACAACATCGACGCGGCGCTCACCCACCTGCTGGCCGAGCGGTTCAAAGCCACCCAGCGGGTCGGGCGACTCAAGGCGAAGCGCGGCCTGCCGCCGTCGGATCCGGAGCGCGAGCGCGTGCAGACCGCCCGGCTGAAGGCTCTGGCGATCGAAGCGCAGCTCGATCCGGCCTTCGCCGAGAAGTGGTTCAACTTCGTCGTCGCCGAAGTCATCCATCACCACGAGCAAATCGCCTCCACTCACCCCATCGCGACCCAGGAGTGAGCTGGGATCCACGATCCCTGCCGTCGCAGGCGGGACGCACGATCGTCGTGACCGGCGGCAGCACGGGCATCGGCTACTGGGCCTCCGAGCAGCTCGCGGGGGCCGGCTCGCGGGTGATCATCGCCGCCCGGTATGCCCCGAAGGCGGCGGAGGCGATCGCATCCATTCGCGCTCGCGTGCCCGGAGCCGACGTGACGCACGTGCCGCTAGACCTCACCTCGCTCACATCGGTGCGGCAGGCAGCCGCCACGATCGCCGCTCTGGGTGGCGCCGACGTGCTCGTCAACAACGCGGGGCTCGTGTTCTCGCCCGCGCGTCGCACGACGACGGATGACGGCCTCGAGTTGCTCGTCGGCGGCAACTTCGTCGGACACTTCGCCCTCACCGCACTGGTCTTCCCGGTGCTGCGCGACCGGGTCGTCGGACTCGGGTCGCTCTCGACCCGAATGACGCGCCTCGAGCCCGACGATCTCATGTCGGAGAAGACGTACCGTCCGTTTCGGGCCTACGCGTTCTCGAAGCACGCCGTGCACGGCTTCGCGTTTGAACTCGACAGGCGCCTGCGTGCGGCGGGGGATGCCCGTGGGTCGTTGCTCGCCCATCCCGGGTATGCGGTCAACGAGCTCTCCGAGAAGCGACCGGATGTGATCACCAACTCACACGGGTGGCAGCGCCTCGGCGGCTACCTCTCGGCGCCCGTCGGGCAAGGGAAAGACCACGGGGCGTGGCCGGTCGTGCGCGCGGCGATCGATCCGCATGCCGAGTCGGGCGAGTTCTACGGACCGCGCGACATGCTCGGGATGCGCGGCACCCCCGTCGTGCAGGCTCCCGTCGCATCGAGTGCCTCCCCCGATTTCGGCGCCCACCTGTGGGCCCTCGCCGAGCAGTGGTCAGGAGTCCCCTTCCCGATCCCGTCGGTGGTCGAGTAGCCCGCGCAGCGGGCGTGTCGAGACCTCGCTCGCGTTACTCGGAAGTGTGGTTTCGACACGCGCCTTCGGCGCTACTCAACCACCGAGTTGGGGGTACCCGACGACCGGTCCGAAGTGGGATCCAAGGGTGCCGCGTGAGGTGGACTGCAGCTCTTCGAGCGGGATCGTGAAACGGTCTTGCACTTCGAGTGCGCCGCCGGTGTCGGTGACGCCGACCCGCAGCACCGGGTAGCCGCGGCCCTCGCAGAGGCGCATGAACTTGACGTCTTCTTCGCGCGGCACGGCGACGAGCACGCGACCCGCCGACTCGGAGAACAGGGCGGTCGCCGCATCCACCCCGTCGCGTTCGAGCAGTTCGTCGAGGTATACCCGCGCCCCGACCCCGAACCGCAGCACGGCGTCGGTCAGCGTCGTCG
>NZ_JANMSQ010000233.1:0-5616 GCF_031389465.1 Pseudolysinimonas sp. | reverse complement strand
GTGGTACTCGCTCGCGAGCTGGTCGAGATTCCAGGCATTCTGCGGCGACCGGGTGGGCGACGCCGACTCGGCGACCGACGCCTGGAGGGCGGTCGCCTCGACGCCGAGCGCCGCGAGTTCACGCAGAGCATCCTCGTGCCGGTCGTGCGGGCAGATCCACACCTCGTCGTACAGCGGGGCGAACCCGAGCCAGACCAGCCGGTTGCGCGCCGCGGCCCGCAACGACCGCCCGTTCTCGGGGATGCTGAACGCGACGACACTCCACACCCCCGACCACTCATCAGTCGCTCCGCCGAACTCGACGATGCGGTGGCTCGCGGCCGTGAGGATCTGCTGCGTGCGGGGGCTCGTACGATACGCCGTCGTGCGACCGGTCTTCGACGACCTCAGCAGGCCGCGCTTGACCATCCGACTCAGGGCTGCACGGGCGGCTGCGTCGTTGACTCCGAAATCGCCGAGCAGGGTCACCAGGGCCGCCGAGGGAAAACCGCCCCCCGATTTGAGCCAGTAGTCACCGAACAGCATCAAGAGCAGGCTCGGCGGGGATCCACGTCGGGTTCCGGTGACCCGCAGGCCGCGCGCTCTGCGCTGGTCCCCGCCGTCGCCGCCGCTGGTCATAGGCGCCATTGTGACATGCGCCGCCTGGCCACCGATCGGGCCGTTCTGGTTCTACACATTTACATCCACGACATTCGGGTCTAAGTTTGGTAGCGCTAGTTTCATGCTTAACTCCCGACCGCCACTCGTGACGGTCGGTCCACCACTCCAGCATCTCCTTCAACGAAGAAGAAAGGTTCTGCCATGAAACGCAGCACACTCCTCGGCGGCCTCGCATTCGCCGCCACGATCGCCCTCGTCGGCTGCACCGACACCGGTGCCGCCCCCGAACCCACCGAAGCCGGCCCCACAGAGACCTACCAGGTGCGGATCGCAGCCCTCCCGATCGCCGAGACCGGCGCGATCTGGGCCGCACTCGAGGCGGGCATCTTCGAAGAGCACGGCATCGAGCTCGAGATCCTTCCCGCCCAGGGTGGCGCACAGGCGATCCCGGCACTCATCGCCGGCGACATCGACTTCGCGATCGGCCAGCCGATGGGGCCGTTCCGCGCCGCCCTCGGCGGCGAAGAGGTGCGCATCGTCAGCAACTACGCCAATAGCCTCGCGAGCGGCGACAGCGACGTCAACTCGGTCGTCGCGAGCGCCGCGAGCGGCATCACCAGCTGGGCCGACCTCTCGGGCAAGACCGTCTCGGTCAACAGCCTCGGCGCCGCCGGTGACCTCACCATCCGCGCTGCCGTCGAAGCCGACGGTGGAGACCCCAGCACCATCGAGTTCGTCGCCGTCGCTTTCCCCGACGTCCCGGCCCAGATCGAGGCCGGCACGATCGACGCCGCGTGGGTGCCTGACCCGTTCCGCGGAATGGTCGTCGGCGCCGGCGGTACCGACCTGGGTGGCCCCTACCAGGCGACCATCCCCGGCCTGACCGTGCTGACCGCCTTCACCCTGCAGAGCGTCATCGACGAGCAGCCCGAGATGGTCGCAGCCTGGACTGCGGCCCTCGCGGCCGCGCTCGAGTACGCCGCCGCGAACGAGGATGCCGTGCGGGCCGCAATCGCGACCAACCTCGACATCCCCGAGGCGGCTGCGGCAGGCATCACGCTGCCGGAGTTCACGGCCGACCTGAGCAACGCGGGCCTGGAGGACCTCGTCGCCCTCGCGATGGAGTTCGCCTACTTCGAGACCGAGCCCGACCTGGGCACGATCGTCGTTCAGTAGCACCCGAATCGGTGGTCCGGGGTCGACAGATCCCGGACCACCGATGTGACCGAAGGAATTCGTGCAATGAGGCGACGACTGCAGCCCGTGCTGCTGGGTCTGTTGGGCATCTTGGTGTTTCTCGCCGTCTGGCAGCTTGCCTCTACGGTTGGTTGGGTGAACGGGAGATACGTGCCCCCGCCGACCGAAGTGTTCGCCGCCCTCGGGCGCCTGGTGCTCGATCTTCACTACTGGCGCACGATCGGCAACACCCTCATCACGTGGGCGATCGGCCTCGGTATCGCGGGCGTGCTGGCCCTCGTACTCGGCACCGTAATCGGCATGATCCCGGTGTTGCGCCGCTACACGCGCTCGACCGTGGAGTTCTTGCGCCCGATCCCGTCCGTCGCGATCATCCCGCTCGCGATCCTGCTGTTCGGCCTTGATCGCGAGTCCTCGCTCGTGATCGTCGTGTTCGCGACGTTCTGGCAAATCTTCATCCAGGTGCTCTACGGCGTCGCCGACGTCGACCCCGTGGCGCGCGACACGCAGCGCAGTTTTGGCCTCTCGGCGCCCTCGCGCTTCCGTCATCTCGTGCTCCCGACGGCACTCCCCTACATCATGACCGGCCTCCGCCTCGGGGCGACCGTAGCCCTCATCCTCACCGTGACGGGCGAGCTCATCATCGGCGTCGACGGCATCGGGCGTCTGCTCGTGCAGCGCGGGACCGCCGCCGACTACGCGGGTGTCTATGCCCTCGTCGTCACCGCCGGCGTTCTCGCGCTCATCATCAACCTCCTGGTGCGCGTCATCGAGCGACGAGTTCTCGGCTGGCATCAATCGGTGCGAGCGGAGGTCGTGCTGTGAGCGCCCCCGCCGTGACCCGTCGCCTGCTTCCGACGTCCGCGAGCCGTCGCCTGCCCCGCTGGCTCGACGGGTTGCTTGAAGCGATCGGGCTTCCGCTCGTGCTGCTGGCGCTGTGGGCGCTGTCGGCGCTCGTCGCCCCCAACCGCCGCTTCCCCGCCCCGTGGACCATCGCCGAGGCGTTCGTGAAGACGTGGGTGGGCGACGCGTTCTTCGTCGACGTCGCGCCGAGCGTCAGTCGGCTGCTCATCGGCCTGGCGCTCGCGGCCGTCATCGGCATCGCCCTCGGCCTCCTCGTCGGATCGGTGCGCTGGCTGCGGCAGCTCGTCGAGCCGGTGTTCGAATTCTTCCGCGCCGTGCCGCCACCGATGCTCGTGCCGCTGCTCGCCCTCACGCTGGGCATCGGCGACACGGCGAAGATCGTCGTGATCATCGCCGGCACCGTCTGGCCGGTCCTTCTGAACACCGTCGAAGGCGTCCGCTCCGTCGACGAGGTGCAGCGCGAGACGGCGACGTCTTACCAGCTCTCCACCCTGCAGCGCGTGCGGTTCATCATTCTGCCGAGCGCCGCCCCGCAGATCATGGCCGGAATCCGCCAGTCACTGTCGATCGGCATCATCCTCATGGTGATCTCGGAGATGACGAACGCCTCATCGGGGCTGGGCTACCGCATCACCTTCTTCCAACAGAACTTCCAGATCCCCGAGATGTGGAGTGGCATCATCCTGCTCGGCATCATCGGCATCGCACTCGCGGTGCTGTTCCAGCTCGCCGAGCGGTTCGTGCTCGGGTGGTATCGCGGCCTGAAGGAGACCGAACGTGCCTGACCAGACCTCGTCCCCGACTGCCCTGCTGAGAGTGGAAGGCCTGCGGAAGTCCTACGGCGACTTCGTCACGCTGCAGAACATTTCGTTCACCGCCAAGCAGGGTGAACTGATCTGCATCGTCGGACCCTCGGGCGCCGGCAAGACGACACTGCTGAAGTGCATCGCAGGTCTGCTCGCCCCGAGCGGCGGCATCATCGAACTCGACGGCGAACCCGTCACGGCTCCACCGAAGAAGATGGCGGTCGTCTTTCAGGAGTACGGTCGCAGCCTCATGCCGTGGATGACGGTGCGGCGCAACGTCGAGCTTCCGCTGCTGCGCACGACCCCCAAAGCCGAACGCCGCCAGCTGGTCGACAAGGTCCTCGACGCAGTGGGGCTGAGCGCCGCCGCTGACAAGTACCCCTGGCAGCTTTCGGGCGGCATGCAGCAGCGGGTCGCGATCGCACGGGCCGTCGCGTACAGCCCCGAAGTGCTCATCATGGATGAGCCGTTCGCCGCCGTCGACGCACAGACCCGCGCCGACCTCGAGGACCTCGTGCGTTACATCTGGACGAAATTCGGAGTCACCGTGATCTTCGTCACGCACGACATCGACGAATCCGTGTACCTCGGTCAGCGCGTGATCGTGTTGTCGATGCCGCCGACGGTCGTGCAGGAAGATCTCACGATCGACCTGCCCGCCGAGCGCGACCAACTCACGACCCGTGCGCTGCCCCGGTTCACCGAACTGCGCACACACGTGTATGCGCAGATTCAGCGCGCGAAGCGCGACAACGAGCGACGGCCCGACCACGAGGCGCCCGCAGCCTGAGCCTTCGCCATCCCACCCACTAGGAAGTAGGAGTCCTCAAGAAATGTCGATCCTGTCCCGCCCGAAAGTCGCCTCAACCGTCGCAAAGGCGATGCAAGGTCTCACCGGCGCCATCCTCGAGCGTGCGCTCAAGCCGCACGAGCGGTTCCCTGAGCACCCCGGGCGCACCGAGAAACTGACGGTGCCGACCTCGGTCGCTCCGGCTGAGCTGACCATCTATCGACCCGAATCGGGTGAACCCCTGCCCGCCGTGCACGTCAACTTCCATGGCGGCGGCTACGTGCTGCGCGGTGCCGTTCTCGACGACCCGCTGTGCCGCACGATCGTCGCTCTCGCAGGAGTCGTCGTGATCAACGTCGACTATGTCGTCGCCCCGCAACATCGTTTCCCCGCCCTCCCCCAGCAGGCGTACGACGTGGTCGCCTGGGTAGCGGCCAACGGCGCCGAACACGGCTGGGACGCGTCGCGGCTGACAATCGGCGGGCAAAGCGCCGGGGGCGCCCTTGCAGCCGCGGCCGCGCGGCTCGCCCTGGAGAACGGCACTCCGGCGATCACTCTGCAGGTACTGCATTACCCGCCGCTTGACCTCTCGGTGCCCGCCAGCACCAAGTCCTCGACGATCGCCAAGCCGGCGCTCAAGCCCTGGATGGGAGAGGTCTTCGACACCGCTTACGTTCCCAACCCCGCCGACCGCGCCGATCGGCTGGTGTCTCCGGCCGGGTCTGCTGACACGGCAGACCTCACCGGAATCGCCCCCGCGGTCGTGCTGACGGCTGGCCAGGACATCCTCCTTGCCGAGGGCAAGCGCTACGCGGAACGCCTGCGCAAGGCGGGCGCGCTCGTCGAGTACGTGGAGCTCGAAGGCGTCGACCACGGATACGACACCCGCGACCTCGAACGCGCCCGCGAGGTGTACGCGCAGATCGCCGGGTTCATCAAGGCGGCGGTGAAGAGCCCCCGCACGAAGGCCTGATGCTCAGTCGGAGATGATGCGGGCGCCGTGCACGGGACCCGTGGCCCGAACGACGGTGAGTTGCGCCGCCGAGAGGGCGATCTGCAGCTCGAGCGCCGAATCGAGATCGGCGGCGAGGAACGCAACGGTCGGGCCCGAACCTGAGACGATTCCGGCGAGCGCGCCGTTGCGCTCTCCGGTTTCGATCACTTTCGCGAGCGACGGCTCGAGGTGGAGAGTCGGGGCCTGCAGGTCGTTGTGCATCGCGGCGGCGAGCATCCGCGCATCCCCCGCTCGCAACGCCTGCAGCACGTCGGTGCCGACCGTGGGGGCCGGGTTCGCCGGCGCGACCTCGCCCGCGTGTCGAGCCCGGTGGTCGTCGAGCTCTCGGTAGACGGCGGGCGTCG
>NZ_JANMSQ010000204.1:0-16270 GCF_031389465.1 Pseudolysinimonas sp. | reverse complement strand
GCGATGGGAAAGTCGACGCTCGCGCTCGACTTCGCTCGCACGGCGGCCGTGCACCACAAGCTGCCGACGATCTTCTTCTCGCTCGAGATGGGGCGGAGCGAAATTGCGACGCGGCTGCTCTCGGCGGAGTCCGGCATCCCGATGCACGTGTTGCGCAAGGGCAACATGGATGAGCGCGATTGGACCCGGCTCGCCAGCGTGCGCGGCGACATCGGCGACGCGCCCCTGTTCATCGACGACAGCCCCAACATGACTCTCGTCGAGATCCGCGCCAAGTGCCGCAAGCTCAGCCAGCGGGTCGGGCTCAAGATGGTGGTCGTCGACTATCTGCAGCTCATGACCTCGGGCAAGAAGGTCGAGTCGCGGCAGCAGGAGGTCAGCGAGTTCTCGCGGGCACTCAAGCTGCTGGCGAAAGAGCTCGGGGTGCCGATCGTCGCGCTCGCCCAGCTCAACCGTGGACCGGAACAGCGCGCCGACAAGAAGCCGGCGCTGTCCGACCTCCGCGAGTCGGGATCGCTCGAGCAAGACGCCGTCATCGTCATCCTGTTGCACCGCGAGGCCGCGTATGACCGCGATCACCCGCGTGCCGGCGAGGCCGACCTCATCGTCGCGAAGCACCGCAACGGTGCGACCGATGAGATCGCCGTCGCCTTCCAGGGAATGTACTCGCGCTTCGCCGACATGCCGCGCACGTAGACTGGGCCCCGTGGTAGCCGCCTGGATCGCTCAACTCGCGCGCGGCATCCTGGCCCTCGCACTGGGCGTCACGATCACCCTGACGCTCGAACACACCCCGGTCTTCGGACTCGTGACCTTCGGCGTCTTCGCGGTTCTCGCCGGCCTGGTGGTGCTCGGGGCGACGCTCGGGGGTGCCTACGCCGGGCGCATGCGTGCGGGATTCCTCGTGCAGGGTGTCGCGACCGTCGCCGCGGGTGTCGTCGCGCTCGCCGTCCCCGGGGGCGGGGTCGCGTTCCTGGCGTATCTCGTGGGTGCGTGGGCGGTTGTAGCGGGACTGCTCGAGGGTGCGAGCGGCATCCTGGCCCGTCGGCTGTCGCCGCTCGCGCGTGACTGGCTGATCGCCGGAGTACTCACGGTCGCACTCGGCGCTGTCGCGTTTGTGCTGCCACCCGACTTCGTGCAGGCGTTCGCTGGTGACCGGGGCGTTTCGGGCACGCTGACCTCCTCGGTCATCCTCATCGGGGTGATCGGCGTGTGGGCGATCCTGGTCGGGGTGCTGCAGACGATTTCGGCGATCACCGTCCGTTCGGCCAAGTCGACACCGGTCGACCGCGCCGATCGGGTCGCAGCCTCATGACCGAGCCGACCGGCCGCCGCCCGTCGATCTGGGATCGTGCTCGCCCCGCGGAGGTACTCGGTCTCGCGGCCGTGCTGGCGGCGTTCGTCGGTGCCGGGGTGCTGTTTTCGACGCGCAACCTGACGCTCGCGTTCGTGTTCTTCGGGGCGGCATTCGTCGTGTCGATCGTCGTCTTCGCGACTCTGCTGCTCGCGATCTCGAAGCCCGAGCCGCCCGACGACGGCCCGTCGGCGCACTAGGTCTCGACACGCCGCTTCGCGGCTACTCGACCACCGAGGGCGTCAGGTGAGTCCGTCGACGAGGTCGTCGGCGAGGCCGGTGTAGCCCGCGGGCGTGAGCGCGAGCAGTCGCGCCTTCGCGTCGGGTCCGATGTCGAGGCCGTCGACGAAGGCGCGTAGATCGTCGCCGGTGATGCGTTTGCCACGCGTGAGCTCTTTGAGCAAGGCATACGGGTCGGCGATCGATGAGCGGCCCGCCGTGACTTCGGCCCGGATCACGGTCTGGATCGCTTCGCCGAGCACCTCCCAGTTGGTGTCGAGATCGGCGGCGAGCACCGCGTGGGCGACCGAGACCTCGTCGAGCCCACGGTGGATGTTGTCGAGCGCGAGGAGCGAGTGCCCGAGCGCGACGCCGATGTTGCGCTGCGTCGTGGAGTCGGTGAGGTCGCGCTGTAGGCGACTGGTCACGAGGGTTTGCGACAACGAGTCGAGCAGCGCGCCGGCCAGCTCGAGGTTCGCTTCCGCGTTCTCGAAGCGGATCGGATTGACTTTGTGCGGCATCGTCGAGGATCCGGTCGCCCCGGCCTGCGGGATCTGCGCCAGGTAGCCGATAGAAATGTAGGTCCACACGTCGGTGCAGAGGTTGTGCAGGATGCGTCCCGCGTGCGCGATCGCGGTGTACAGCTCCGCCTGCCAGTCGTGGGATTCGATCTGCGTGGTGAGCGGATTCCAGTCGAGTCCGAGCGACGTCACGAATTCGCGCGAGAGGGCCGGCCAGTCGGCACCTGGGTCGGCAGCCAGGTGGGCTGAGAACGTGCCGGTCGCACCGCTGAACTTGCCGAGATACTCGACCGCCTCGATACGGGCGATCTGCCGCTCCAGGCGGTGCACGAAGACGGCGATCTCCTTGCCGAAGGTGGTCGGCGTCGCCGGCTGGCCGTGGGTGCGGGCAAGCATCGGAGTGGCGCGCTCGGCGAGAGCGAACTCGCGCAGCCGATCAACGACATCCCGCAGCTTCGGCAGCCACACCCCGGTGACGGCGGCGCGCACGGTGAGGGCGTAGGAGAGGTTGTTGACGTCTTCGCTCGTGCAGGCGAAGTGCACGAGTTCGGCGACGTGGTTCAGCCCGAGGTCACTGAGCCGACGGCGCACCAGGTACTCGACCGCTTTGACGTCGTGCCGGGTGGTGGCTTCGAGGACGCTGAGCTCCTCGATCTCGGCAGCACCGAACTCGGCGGCGAAGTGCCGAAGTTCTCGCACCTGTTCGGGGTCGAGCGCGACCGAGCCGAACATCTCGCGCTCGGTGAGGAAGATCAGCCACTCGACCTCGACGCGGACGCGCGCGCGGTTGAGACCCGCCTCGGAGAGGTGCTCGCCGAGTTCCTCGACGACGGCTCGGTACCGACCGTCGAGGGGGCTCAACGGTTGCGGGGGCAGCGGACTCATGAGACTCCCTGTCGGAGGGCCGGTTCTAGCTGGCGGAACAGCGCGACGCTCGCGTGCTCAATAGTGGCGAGTACGGAGTCGAAGAGCGCCGGATCCGAGTAGTACGGATCGGGCACTTCCGCTGTGGCGCCCGACTCATCGAACGACAGCAGCATCTGCACCTTCGCGCCGGCGTGCTCGTCGCCTGCCCATTCTCGCAGAGTGCGTTCCTGGCCGCGGTCGAAGACGACAACGAGGTCGAGGGCGGCAAACCAGGCCGGGTCGAACTGCCGGGCTCGGTGCGCGGCGGCGTCGTAGCCGCGCGTCGCGAGGGCGGCGATCGTGCGGGCGTCGGCATGCTCGCCGACGTGCCAGTCGCCGGTTGCGGCGGAGCTCACTTCGAGACGCGACTCGTATCCGCCCGCCGCGATAAGCCGCCGGAAGACCGCCTCCGCCATCGGCGACCGGCAGATGTTGCCGGTGCAGACGAAGCAGATCCGGAAGACCGGCCCCGGTTCAGCGGGGACGCGTGCCATGCGCCCATCATCCCGTGAACCGGGTCTCCTCCACAGCCCTCCGCGAAAACCACTGTGCGGATGCCGACCGCCGGGCGGTCGGTCGCGACCGACCCGCCGCAGAGGATGGCGCCATGAGCCCCGTCCCCGTCGATCCCCTCGCGATCCGAGCCGGCCTGGAACGGCAACTCGCCCTCCTCACTCCCGTCGTCGAGCATCTGCGGGCGGCAGCGGTCGACGCGAGTCCGCTCGTCGCCGACGACTGGTGCGGCCCGGCGGCCGAGGCGGCAGCCACCTTCCTCGCCGACCTCCGCGCGGGCCTGCGCGCCGCGGCCGAGGAGGCCGACGACGTCGTGCGCACCCTGCGTCTCAACATCGCGCTGCTGTCATGAGCGACTCGGTCAGCGAAGCGGACGACCTCGGCGGGCCGTTGCTCGTCACTCCCGCGGGGAGCGTCATCGTCGCGACCGACGCCCTACTCGCCTCAGCCGACCGGCTGCGGGCACTCGAGGCGGCTCTGCACGCCGACAGCCGCCGCGTCGTCGCGGCCGATTCCATTGCGAGCGGGATGCCGATCGAGGGGATCGTCCCGACCCTCGAGCGGTTGCGGGCTCGGTGCGAGGGAGCCCGCGACGCATTCGGGCGGATCGCCGAGGACTACACGCGAGCCGAGGCCGCGATCGAGCGGGCGCAGCGCGATCTCGCGGCGGCAATCGCGGCAATCGTCGGCCCGGCCGTCGTCGGGTACCTCGCGCGGATGATCCTGCTCTGTCCCGGCCTCCTGCTCGCGGGGGCGCTGCTCGGCTGGGCGGCGATCCCCGACGGGCCCGACGGTCGGCTCGGCACGGTGCGCGACTTCATGATCGCGCATCCCGAGCTGATCACGACACCTGCGTTCGTGCGCTTCGTCTCGCTCGTCGTGACGAGCATCGACGACGCGGTGCTCGGCGGAATCGGGGTACCGCCGTGGCTCGTTGCGCTTCCGGGGCTGGAGCTCTCGCCCGGTGGCGGCGTCGCGGCGGGCGCCCTCACGGTCGCAGCCCTCGGGTCGATGCTCGGGATGTTCCGGGAGACTCCCGTCTCGGTCGACCGGGTGTCGACGGCACCCGTTGCGCAGCCCCCGACCGGCGTGCGGGAGCGGCTCGACCGCATCCCCGAGGTCAACCAGGTGCGCATCGAGAAGTACGAGGCCGACGGGATGCCGCCGCGTTACACGGTCTACGTCGGGCCGACCGAGACCTTCTCGCCGTTCGCCACCGACGAGCCGTGGGACTCGACGAGCAACGTGCACGGGGTGGCCGGCCTCTCGCCGGGCTCGTTCCGAGCGGTCGAACTCGCGATGGCCGACGCGGGGATCCGGCCCGGCGACGAAGTGCTCGTCACCGGTTTCTCCCAAGGTGGCCTGATCGCGACGATGGTGGCGGGCTCGGGCGACTGGAACGTCGTCGGCCTCGAGACGTACGGCGCACCGGCGGGAAACATCCCGGTGCCTGCGGGAGTCTCGGGGATGGCGATCCGCAACACCGACGACCTCGTGCCGGCGTTCGCCGGGCCACAGCTCGAACACGATCTCATGCAGGTCGAGCGCCGGGCGTTCCGCGAGGGCGTCGAGATCCCCGATACCCAGGCGGCGCCGGCGCACCAACGCACCGCATACGAGCGCACTGCGACGGCGATCGACGACGCAGAGTCGGCTGCCGTGCAGGCGCAGATCCGCGCCCTTGACGCCTTCGCGGCCGACTACCTCGACCGCCCGGGTGGTCAGGCGACCGCGATGACCTACCGGGCGACGCGCGACTAGCGCCGGCCGCGGGCCTGGGTCGTCAGCGCCGGCCGCGGGCCTGGGTCTTCACGAACGGCCGCAAGATGATGCCGATCAGCCAGCTGATGATGCCGAGCACGATAGCGCCGAGCACGCCCCACCAGAACCCGCCGGGTACCTGAAGACCGAAGCCGAGCAGGCTGCTGATCCAGGCGACCAGCAGGAACAGCAGGCCGTTCACGATGAGTGAGATGAGCCCCAGCGTGAGCACGTAGAGCGGGAATGCAACGACGCGAATGATGCCGCCGATGATGCCATTGACGAGGCCGAAGATGAGCGCCACCAACAGATACGTGACGACCAGCTCGACGCTGACACCGGGCTCGGGGTTGTTGTAGGCCTGCACGAAGACGTTCGGGCTCAGGATGAGAACTGTCAGCCAGAGCGCGAGAGCGTTGATCAGGAGGCGGAGGATGAGGCGACCCATGCCCCCATCCTCATGCATCGGGGGCCGCCGCCGCGACCCTAGGCTGGAGCGCATGGCCGTGACCCTCCGCCCGGAGATCGCCGCGCTTCCGCCCTACCGCCAAGGTCGGGCAGCGGATGCTGCGGCGTTCAAGCTCTCCAGCAACGAGAATCCGCGCCCGACACATCCGGCGATTCTGGCCGCGATCGCCGAGTCGCACCTCAACCGCTACCCGGAGGGCGCGGCGACGGCGCTGCGCACTCGCCTCGCGGAACGCGCCGGGGTGTCGATCGATGAGGTGCACGTCGGCGCGGGATCGTCGTCGATCCTCTACCAACTCGTTCAGGCCGCGGCGGGACCCGGCGATGAAGTGGTCTACGCGTGGCGGTCGTTCGAGGCCTATCCACTCATGGTCACCGTCGCCGGTGCGACGAGCGTGCAGGTTCCCAACCTGCCCGGCGGGCACCACGATCTCGACGCGATGGCGGCGGCGATCACCGACCGCACCCGGGTCGTCGTGGTCTGCACCCCCAACAACCCGACGAGCACCTCCGTCACCGCCGCCCAGTTCAGCGCCTTCATGGCGAAGGTGCCGGCGACCGTGCTCGTGATTCTCGACGAGGCGTACTACGAGTTCGACGTCGACCCGCAGAGGGTTGACGGACTCACCGAGATCGCGAACTACCCGAACCTCGTCGTGCTGCGCACCTTCTCGAAGGCGTTCGGCCTCGCCGGGCTGCGCGTTGGCTGGGTGGTCGGGGCGTCCTACATCCTGGATGCGGCGCGCAGCGCCGCCATTCCGCTCGCCGTCACCGAACCCGCTCAGCGCTCCGCACTCACCGCGCTCGACATCGAAACCGAACTGCTCGCGGGCGTCGATGAACTCATCGAGCGTCGCGCGCGCGTCTTCGCGGGGCTCACCGCCGCGGGATGGACCGTTCCCGAGCCGCACGGCAACTTCGTCTGGTTCGCTGCGGGAGATCAGACCAGCGCGGTCGCTGAGGTGCTCGAAGAAGACGGAATCATCGGCCGCGTGTTCGCCGGTGAGGGGATTCGCATCTCGATCGGCGAAGAGGGGTCTGTCGATCCACTCCTAGGTTCGGCGGCCCGCGTTGTGCAGACTCTCCCGAAGGCGGGCGAAAACGCCCGGTTAGGGTAGGCACCATGTCCTACACCGAGGCGACGATCCAGTTGCTCTCGCCGGAAGGCTCCCTCGTCGAGTCGGATGTCACGGCTCCGTACCTGCCCACGGTCGCGGCGCTCTCCGACACGCAACTGCGCGACTTCCACCGGCAGATGGTGGTCACCCGTCGGTTCGACATCGAGGCGGGCAACCTGCAGCGTCAGGGCCAGCTCGCCCTGTGGATCCCGAGCCTCGGCCAGGAGGCGGCGCAGGTCGGATCCGGCTACGCCGCTCGCGCGCAGGACCACATCTTCCCGGCTTACCGGGAACACGCGGTCGGCCGCCTCCGTGGCCTTGACCCGATGCGCATCATCGAACTGCTGCGCGGTCTGAGCCACGGCGGCTGGGATCCGGCGCAGACCGGCAACTTCCACCTGTACACCCTCGTCATCGGTTCGCAGTCGCTGCACGCGACCGGCTACGCGATGGGCCTCACCCTCGACGGGGCGACGGCGACCGGCAACCCCGAGACGGATGCCGCGGTCGTCGCGTACTTCGGTGACGGCGCGTCGAGCCAGGGTGATGTGAGCGAGGCCCTGGTCTTTGCCGCGAGCTACGAGGCGCCCATCCTGTTCTTCCTGCAGAACAACCACTGGGCGATCTCGGTGCCGGTGCAACGCCAGTCGCGCACCCCGCTCTACCTGCGCGGCACCGGCTTCGGTATCCCGTCGGTGCAGATCGACGGCAACGACGTGCTCGCCTCCTATGCGGTCAGTTCGGTCTTCCTCGACGAGGCCCGGGCCGGCGGCGGGCCGCGGTTCATCGAAGCGCTCACCTACCGGATGGGCGCGCACACCACGAGCGACGACCCGACGAAGTATCGGGAGCACGAAGACGTGCAGTTCTGGAGCGAGCGCGACCCGATCGCGCGCTTTGAGGCGTTTCTGCGAGCGAAGGGCGAGGGCGAGAAGTTCTTCGCCGAGGTCGCGTCCGAGGCCGAAGATCTCGCCGCCGACATCCGCACCCGCACGATTGCGCTCGGCGTGCCGCCCACCGACAAGATGTTCGCCGTCTACGCGGATCCGCATCCGCTGATGGACGAACAGCGCGCCTGGCTTGCCGCCTACGAGTCCTCCCTCGACGAGGTGACCGAATGACGGAGACCCTGACGATGGCGAAGGCCCTCAACGAGGGGCTGCGCGCCTCGCTCGCCGCGAACGACCGCGTACTGCTCATGGGCGAAGACATCGGCACGCTCGGTGGGGTGTTCCGGGTGACCGAGGGACTCAAGGACGAGTTCGGCGAGAACCGCGTGCTCGACACCCCGCTCGCCGAGTCGGGCATCATCGGCACCGCGATCGGCCTCGCGATGCGCGGGTTCCGGCCGGTGTGCGAGATCCAGTTCGACGGGTTCATTTACCCCGGGTTCGACCAGATCACCTCGCAGCTCGCGAAGCTCACCGCACGCAACGAAGGCAACCAGAGGTTCCCCGTGGTCATCCGCGTGCCCTACGGCGGTCACATCGGTGCCGTCGAGCACCACCAGGAGAGCCCCGAGGCGTACTTCGCGCACACCCCGGGCCTGCGGGTCGTCAGCCCGGCGACACCGCACGACGCCTACTGGATGATTCAGCAGGCGATCGAAAGCGACGACCCGGTGCTGTTCTTCGAGCCGAAGAGCAGGTATTGGCCCAAGGGCGAAGTCGACCGGGCGAACTCTGACACGCCGTTGCACGCCAGCCGCGTCGTGCGTGTCGGAACCGACGCGACACTCGTCGGGCACGGCGCGATGGTGACGGTGCTGCTTCAGGCCGCCGAGATCGCCGCCGAGGAGGGCACCAGCCTCGAGGTCATCGATCTGCGGTCACTGTCGCCGATCGACTACGACCCGATTCTCACCTCGGTGCAGAAGACGGGCCGACTCGTGGTGGCACAGGAAGCGCCCGGCCACGTGAGTGTCGGATCCGAGATCGCCGCGACGATCGCCGAGCGCGCCTTCTACTCGCTGCACGCACCGGTTCTGCGGGTCAGCGGATTCGACACCCCGTTCCCGCCCGCGAAGCTAGAAACCGCCTACCTGCCCGACGCCGACCGCGTCCTCGAAGCGGTCGACCGGGCGCTGGCCTACTAGGAGTGACGACGATGGCGCAAGAATTCCCGCTTCCGGATGTCGGCGAAGGGTTGACCGAGGCCGAGATCGTCTCGTGGAAGGTCAAACCCGGCGACATCGTCACGGTCAATCAGGTGCTCGTCGAGATCGAGACCGCAAAGTCGCTCGTCGAACTGCCGTCGCCGTTCGCCGGTACCGTGACAGAACTGCTCTTCGAGGAGGGGGCGACCGTCGAAGTCGGGGCCCCGATCATTCGCGTCGCGTCGGCCGGCGGCACGATCGAACTGCAGGCCCCCCGCGACGGCGACGTCGTCGGGGAGGTCGCCGACCCGAAAGCGTCGGCAGCTGCGGAGGAAGCCGAAGAGGCCGAGAAGCCCGGGGCCGTGCTGGTCGGCTACGGATCGAAGGGCGGCCACGCGACGACACGTCGGCGGCGCCCCGGCGCGGTCGTGACGACCGTCGAGGGCTCGACCGCCGACGGCGCGAAGGCGTCAGCCACCCGGCCAATCACGACCGGATCGCCCATGCCGATCATCGCGAAGCCGCCGATCCGCAAGCTCGCGAAAGACCTCGATGTCGACATCTCGACGGTGACGGGAACGGGTCTCGGAGGCGAGGTCGTGCGCGAAGACGTCGTGCGTCAGGCGGGGCAGGCGAGTGTCTTCCGCAACTTCGAGACCCCGGCCTGGCCGCAGGAGCGCGAGGAGCGCATCCCGGTGAAGGGGGTGCGTAAGGCGATCGCGTCGGCGATGGTGTCGAGCGCGTTCAGTGCGCCGCACGTCAGCGTCTTCACCGACGTCAACGCGACCCGCACGATGGAATTCGTCAAGCGGCTCAAGGAGTCGACCGACTTCGCCGGCGTTCGCGTCTCGCCGCTGCTGGTGATGGCGAAGGCGGTCATCTGGGCGGTGCGTCGCAACCCGACGGTCAACTCGACGTGGACCGACAAAGAGATCATCGTGCACCACTACGTGAACCTCGGGATCGCCGCGGCCACCCCGCGCGGGCTCATCGTGCCGAACGTGAAGGACGCCCAGAACCTCAGCCTGCGCGAGCTGGCTCAGGGGCTTGAGCAGCTCACGATCACCGCCCGCGACGGCAAGACGACTCCCGCCGACATGGCGAAGGGCACGATCACGATCACCAACCTCGGTTCGTTCGGGATGGACACCGGCACCCCGATCCTCAACCCGGGCGAGGTGGGCATCGTCGCCCTCGGCGCGATCAAGCAGAAGCCGTGGGTGATCGACGGCGAGGTGCGCCCGGCGTGGGTGACGACCGTTTCGGCGGCGTTCGATCACCGCGTTGTCGACGGGGATGTCGCGAGCCGCTTCACGGCGGATCTCGCGTCGGTCATGGAGGAGCCGGCACTTCTGCTCGACTGAGCTGCACCCCAATCGCTATTGAGAACCGTTTTGACAACGGTTCTCAACTACGGCTAGTCTCGCGGACATGACTCGCCGTACTGTCGCCATCCTGCTCGCCGTCGGAGTGACGGCGGCGCTCGCCGCGTGCGCCCCACCGAACGACCCCACGACCGACGACGAACTGCGCATCGTCGCCTCGACCAACGTCTACGGTGACCTCGCCGCGACGATCGCCGGGCCCGAAGCGATCGTGACGTCGATCATCGACGATCCGTCGGCCGACCCGCACGGCTTCGAGACGAACGCCCGCGTGCAGCTCGAGCTCGCCGAGGCCGACCTCGTGATCGCGAACGGCGGCGGGTACGACGACTTCGTCGACGAGATGCTCGAGGCGTCGGGCAACACCTCGGCTGTCGTACTGCACGCCGTCGACTTCGCGGGCACCGACCCGACCGCAGACGGGTTCAACGAGCATGTCTGGTACCTCTACCCCGCGATGAGCGAACTGGTCGGGGCGATCGGCGAGGCGGTCGATCGCGTGAACGACGACGCCGACCGCGCGGCTCGCGTGACCGCTCTCCAACGGGACATCACGGAGCTGGCCGAGCGCGCGGCGAACCTCTCCCGTGAGCACGGCGGCGAGGGTTTCATCGTCACCGAGCCGGTGCCCGAGTACCTGCTCGGCGCGGCCGGATTGATCAACCTCACCCCGCCGGCGTTCACCGAAGCGATCGAGCAAGACACCGACGTCGCCCCCGCCCTGCTTCAGGACGTGCTGAACCGCATCCCCGGAGCCGCGGTCGTGGTCGTGAACGGCCAGACCGGCGGGCCGCAGACGGATGCGGTGATCGACGTCGCGGGCGACAGCGGCGTGCCGTGGTTCGCGGTCACCGAGACCCTCCCCGACGGGCTCGACTACGTGAGCTGGCAAGCGGGGCTCATCGATCTGCTGGAAGACTCGCTCACGACATGACCGACCCCGTCCTGAGGATCGAGGCCGCCGAGCTCCGGCTCGGCGGCCTCATCCTGTGGTCAGGACTCGAGTTGAGCGTCGCCCGCGGGGAGTTTATTGCGGTGCTCGGTGCGAACGGCTCGGGCAAGACGAGCCTGTTGCGCGCAATTCTCGGGCAGCACGAGCTCGCAGCCGGCGAGATCCGGCTGCTCGGCGATCCGGTGCGGCGCGGTGACCGGCGCATCGGCTACATCCCGCAGCAGCGGCTCGCCGATGAAGGCACTGCGCTGCGCGGTCGCGACCTCGTCGGCCTCGGCGTCGATGGCCACCGGTTCGGCATCGGGCTGCCCTCACGCGCCCGCCGCGCCCGCGTGGATGCTGCGCTCGACGACGTCGGTGCGCGGCACTTCGCGCGCGTCCCGGTTGCCAAGCTGTCAGGCGGCGAACAGCAGCGGCTGCGCGTCGGCCAGGCGCTCGCCGGGATGCCCGACCTGTTGCTCTGCGATGAACCGCTGCTCTCCCTCGACCTCCGGCAGCAGCGCGTGGTGAGCAGTCTCATCGACAGCCACCGGCGGGAGCGGGGCTTCGGTGTGCTGTTCGTCACGCACGACGTGAATCCGATCCTGGGCGCTGTCGACAAGGTGCTCTACCTCGCCGGTGGAGGCTTCCGCATCGGCACGCCCGAAGAGGTGCTGCGCAGCGACGTGTTGAGCGAGCTGTATGCCTCTCCGATCGACGTCATCCGAAGCGGCGACCGCGTGGTGATCGTCGGTGCACCCGACCAGTCGCACGCCCATGAACACGAGCACGACCACGCGAGGGATCTGCCGTGACCGGCGATTGGTGGTCGGCGCTCTTCGATTTCAGTGACTACGGGCAACTGATCTGGCTGTTGCGCAACTCGATCCTCGCGGGCGCCGTGCTCGGGATCGTCGGCGGACTCATCGGCGTCTTCGTCATGTCGCGCGACCTCGCCTTCGCGGTGCACGGGGTGAGCGAGCTGTCATTCGCGGGAGCTGCCGCGGGCCTGCTGACCGGATTCGGCGTGGTGTCGGGATCGATCGTCGGGTCTCTCATCGCGGCCGTGCTCATCGGCATGCTCGGGGCACGGGCGCGCGAACGCAACTCGATCACCGCGGTGCTGATGCCCGCCGGGCTGGGCCTCGGGATACTCTTCCTCGCCCTGTACCCGGGCCGCGCATCGAACAAGTTCGGTCTGTTGACCGGTCAGATCGTCGCCGTCGACGACCCCCGCCTCGGGGTGCTCGCGGTCGTCGGCGGGATCGTGGTGCTGGGCCTGCTGGTGATCTGGCGGCCGTTGACCTTTGCGAGCGTGGATGCCGAGGTCGCTGCCGCGCGGGGGGTGCCGACGCGTGTTCTGTCGATCGCCTTCATGGTGTTGCTCGGGCTGGCGGTCGCGATCGGCGTGCAGGTGGTCGGCGCGCTGCTCGTGCTCTCGGTGCTTGTGACACCCGCGGCGGCCGCGCTGCGGGTCTCATCGTCGCCGATCGTCGTGCCCGTGCTCAGCGTGACGTTCGCGACGGTGTCGCTCGTGGGCGGCATCCTGCTGGCTCTCGGGGCGAGCGTGCCGATCAGCCCCTACGTCACGACGATCTCGTTCCTCATCTACCTTGTTTGTCGAGTCATCGGGCGAGCGCGGAATGGCAGAGTGGCACGCAGGAGGGTGGTGGCGGCGTGAAGCGGAACACCTGGCAACGCGAGGCCGTGCGCGAAGCGCTCGGCGGATCCGAGGGCTTCGTCAGCGCGCAGTCACTGCACGCGTCGCTCAAGGGTGCTGGGTCGACCGTTGGACTCGCCACCGTGTACCGCGCCCTCGCCGATCTCGCGACCGAGGGCGAGGCCGACTCCCTGCAGCAAGATGGCGAGAGCCTCTACCGCGCCTGCACCCCCGGCATCCATCACCACCACCTGATCTGCCGCTCGTGCGGTACGACGGTTGAGATCGCGGCGGATGAGGTGGAGGCCTGGGCGCAGAACATCGCCGCCCAACACGGCTTCACTCGCCCGCAACACATCGTCGACGTCTTCGGCTATTGCCCGGAGTGCTCCCGCACGACAGGATGACCGCATCCCGCTGTCAACCCGCCTGACCGGTTCGGACGTCGTGACCACATGAGGATCCTTCGCCCCGCAGCACTCGTTGTCGCGAGCATCGCGCTGGTCGCGCTCACCGCGTGCGGTGCCGGCGGAACGCCGAACCCGGGCCCCTCCGGGTCATCGACCGCAACGCCGGCCGCTGACGAATCCGCGACTCCCAGCGCGACCGCGACGCACCAGCCGGATGCCGATGACGAGGGCGACATCCCCGCAGCAGGGGTCGTCGTGACCGGCGAGAGCCTCGCCGTCTACGCGGCGGACGGCCTTCAACTCTTCGGCACGCTGTACGTCGGCGACGTCGAAGCGGTCATCGAGGTGCTCACGGAACTGCTGGGTGACCCGGTCGTCACGACGACAGTGGCCGAGAGTACCGGGTGCGATTCCGACCAGACGATGTATGACTACGGGGGGTTGCTCGTGCGGTCACCCGGCTTCATCGGCGCCGTCGGGCCGTGGGAAGTCGAGGTGACCTCGGCCGCAACCGCGAGCGGGGTGCCGATCTCGACGGTGGGCGGGCAACAGGTCGGGGCGACCCGGGCCGCCTTCGAGGCCGCGATCGGCGACGAGGTGCACGTATTCGACTACGCACCGAGCGCCTGGCTCGGCTTCGACATCCTGAATCCGGAGGCCCCCGAGTTCGACTGGGTCGGGTCGCTCGCGCGCTTCGACTCCGGAACCCTCGTGGGGTTCAACACCCCGTACCTGATCTTCGCGGATTGCTAAGGAGAACCAGATGAAGCTCTCGACTCGTGCCACGGTCATCGCCGGGGTGCTCCTGCTCGGGCTGACGGGCTGCGTTCCGACGACGCCCACCCCGACGCCGACCACCACGTCGAGTACGACCCCGACTCCGACCTTGACCTCGACGCCGTCTGCCGATCCCGAGGAGGCCGAGGTGACCGCCGCAGTCGTCGTGATGACGGCATCCACGCTTTCGGTGTTCGGCACCGACGGCTCGACGCTTGCCTCGGTGACCTACGAGATGGATGGCGCGGCAGCAGCCGCGCAGATCGCCGAGGCGCTCGACGAGGAGCCTGTGGTGACGCCCGTCCCCGGTGACGTCGAGAGCCCCTGCCCGCCCGCGACGAGCTACGAATTCGGCGGCCTGCAGCTGCGATCGCCGGGTTCGCTCTGGGCGACTGCGTCGTACGAAGTCATCGTGACGGCCGCGTCCACGTCGGGCGGTATCGGCATCGAGACGCTCGCCGGGCAGCAGATCGGCGCCACCCAGTCGAGCTTCCAGACGGCCATCGGCGAGTTCATGGTGCTGTATGAAGACCCGAACCGCATCGGGTTCGACGTCCTCAACCCGGAAGCGCACGAATGGGACCGCATCGGTGCCTACGCCGAGTTCTCGGGCGGCACGCTCGTCTACCTGGCGGCGCCCAACCGGCTGGGCTTCATCGGCAGTTGCGCCTGACGACGGTGACCGCTCGCTGGTTGCCGCGCGCGGCAACCTCACGTAGTATCGACAAGTTGTCCCGGAAACGGGGCTTCTTGTATGCCGCTCGAGCAATCGGGAATCGGCATGCCGACAAGTGACCTTGGGTGAAGCGATCGCTTCACGGTAGCTCGGTGATTGACGTCTTCGGACGCGTTCACCCAGATTTGGAGGAACCATGGCAGCCGTCTGCCAGGTGACCGGAGCCGTTCCCGGTTTCGGACACAACATTTCGCACTCGCATCGCCGCACGAAGCGCCGCTTCGACCCGAACGTGCAGAAGAAGAAGTACTACGTGCCGTCGCTCAAACGTTCGGTCACTCTCACGTTGTCCGCCAAGGGCATCAAGGTGATCGACGCTCGCGGCATCGAGTCGGTGGTCCAGGACATCCTGGCCCGTGGGGAGAAGATCTGATGGCCAAGCAGCAGGACGTTCGCCCCATCATCAAGCTCCGTTCGACCGCAGGCACCGGGTACACCTACGTGACGCGCAAGAACCGTCGTAACGATCCCGACCGCATCGTGCTCAAGAAGTACGACCCCGTCATCCGCAAGCACGTCGAATTCCGCGAGGAGCGGTAACCCATGGCCAAGAAGAGCAAGATCGCCAAGAACGACCAGCGTCGTGTCATCGTCGAGCGGTGGGCCGCGAAGCGGCTCGAGCTGAAGAAGGCGCTCGTCGACCCGAACGGAACCGAGGAGAGCCGCGAAGCTGCCCGCCTCGGCCTGCAGAAGCTGCCGCGCGACGCGTCGCCGGTGCGCCTGCGCAACCGCGACTCGATCGACGGCCGCCCGCGTGGTGTCCTCAGCCGCTACGGCATCTCCCGTGTCCGGTTCCGCGACATGGCGCACCGCGGCGAACTGCCCGGCATCACCAAGTCGAGCTGGTAATCGTCAGAAGAACCCCGGTCCTCCCCAGGATCGGGGTTCTTCGCGTTTGCTGCAGATGTGCGCCACGGGTACCGATATCCCCGGAATTACTGAAATTTGCTGTTAGTTTCAAGGCGGTTCCGGGGGAGTTCTCTCCGGCCCGACCAGAAACACACAAGGTCCGAGGAGGACACAATGGCTGATTCGATCAACAAGGCGGACCTCGTCGCCGCTATCGCCGCGGACTCCGGCCAGGGCCAGGCCGCGGTCGCAACCGTCGTCGACTCTCTGTTCGCCGTGCTGGCGTCGTCCCTCAAGGACGGCAAGAAGGTCAGCATCCCCGGATGGCTGAGCGTCGAGCCGACCCAGCGCGCTGCGCGCATGGGCCGCAACCCCGCGACCGGCGAGTCGATCCACATCGCCGCAAGCGTCGGCGTCAAGATCTCCGCTGGCAGCAAGCTCAAGGCCTCCGTCAAGTAACGACGCCTCACCGAAGGGGGCCCCCGGGGGAGTCGGCGGCCCTCGTCGTTCCCCGCGGCCAAACCCGCCCGGGGCGTTAGGGGGGGCACGCCACACCCCGATAGCCGG
>NZ_JANMSQ010000178.1:0-3073 GCF_031389465.1 Pseudolysinimonas sp. | reverse complement strand
CATACACCTGCTGCTCGGATGCGTAGCCGAGTCGACGCCCGCGGTCGTTGGCCCGATCGAACACGGCCTGAAGCGCCTGCTCGGTACGGAGCTGCTTCACGACCGCGCGGCGGATGTACTCGCTGCGCGACGAGAATTCGCGTCGCGCCTGATCGTCGATCTGGTCGACGAGCTCCTGCGGGAGCGAAATGTTGAAACTCTGCGCAGCCATACAGGAAGTGTATGCGATTGGAGGTTGAGTTTTGATACACCCGCTGCGCGGGCACTCAACCCGCGGGCTTGCGCGCGCGGATGCGTTCGATCGTGCCGGCCTTGAGCCGCTGCGACTCGACGATGTCGAGCCCGGCGGCCCGCACGACCGGCAGTTGGCGTCGCGTGAGGTGCTCGCCCGAGGTCAGGATCGTGACCCGCTCGAGCAACCACTGGGCGGCGTAGACCGGCGGCCAGGAGCTGCCGATGTGGTCGAGAAGCAGGAGGGTTCCGCCCGGGGCGAGCACCCGCGCCATCTCACGCACGGCGACGTCGGGGCGCGGGATCGAACACAGGCCGAGCGCGCAGACGACGGTGTCAAAGGAGGCGTCGTCGTACGGCAACTGCTCGACGTCGGCCACGCGAAACGCGGGTTTGAGCCCCAGTTCGGTCGCGCCGCGGCGGGCGCGACGCAGCATCGCCGGGCTGAGGTCGACGCCGGTGAGCTCGACCTCGGGCGGGTAGAACTCGAGGCTGCGGCCGGTTCCGATCGCGACCTCGAGGATGCGGTCGTGGGCGCGTTCGGCGATCCACTCCCGGCTGCCGGCGAGCAGGCCGCGTTCGAGGGGCGCCATCGCGCGGTCGTACCGGGCGGCGGCCTTCTGCCAGACGGTGCGCTGGCGCTGGGTCTGCTTGTCGGCATCCATGGGGTGGGTTTCGATACACCGCCTTCGGCGGCACTCAACCCGCGTGGGTAGCGGGGGTGGCGAGGGCGCGGAGGCGGGGGGCGAGGTCGGCTTCGAAGAGTTGCAGAAAGCGGCGCTGGTCGTGGCCCGGGGCGTGGAAGACGAGGTGGGTGAAGCCCGCATCCACGTACTGCTTCACGTCGGCGACCACGGCGTCGGGGTCGGAACCGACGATCCACCGCGACGCGATCTGCTCGATGGGGAGGGCATCGGCGGCGCGCTCCATCTCGACCGGATCGGTGATGTCGTGTTTTTGCTCTTTGCTCAGCGCGAGCGGCGCCCAGAATCGGGTGTTCTCGAGAGCGGCTGCGGCATCCGTGTCGTAGGAGATCTTGATCTCGATCATCCTGTCGATTCCCGCGTAGTCGCGGCCCGCCTTCTCGGCGCCCTCCTTGACGGCGGGGATCAGTTCGTCGGTGTAGAGCGCCATGCCCTTGCCGGAGGTGCAGATGAAGCCGTCACCCGCGCGGCCGGCGTAGCGGGCCACCATCGGACCACCCGCGGCGATGTACACCGGGATCGGCAGCTCGGGGCGGTCATAGATGGATGCGTCGTGCGTCGAGTAGTACTCGCCCTCGAAGTTCACTCGGTCGTGCGTCCAGAGCTGGCGCATGAGGTCGACGGATTCGCGGAGTCGCGCGAACCGCTCCTTGAACTCAGGCCAGACCTGCTCACCGCCGCCCTGGAATCCGGTGGCGATCTCGTTCAGCGCCTCGCCGCTGCCGACGCCGAGAAAGATGCGGTCGGGGTAGAGCACCCCCATCGTCGCGAACGCCTGCGCGAGCACCGCCGGGTTGTAGCGGAACGTCGGCGTCATCACGCTCGTGCCGATCCGGATCTTGCTCGTGCGCTCTCCCACCGCCGCCATCCAGGTGAGCGAGAACGGCGCGTGCCCGCCCTCGTGCCGCCACGGTTGGAAGTGGTCGCTCACAGCGACGCTCTCCATGCCGTGCTGCTCCGCAGCAACCGCGATCTCGACGAGCTCGCGCGGGTCGAACTGCTCGGCGGATGCCTTGTATCCGAGGGTGAGGGTCATTCCCCCATTCTGGCGCGCCTCAACTCGAGCCGCCGGACCCAACTCTCGGAAATCCAGGCCTTCATCGACGAGACGTCGACGAGACCCTCGGATTCCGAGAGTTCGGTCGGGATGGGGGTCGCCTGCCGCGGCGCGGGGTCGTGCGCGGCGGTCAGTCGTTGGACTGCAGGAACGCCGAAACGACCCGCGGCACATACGGAGACACGTCGCCACCGAGCCCCGCCACCTGGCGCACCAGCGAGCTCGACACGTGGGCGTGCGCCGGATCGGGCAGCAGGAAGATCGTCTCCACACCCGCGAGGTTGCGGTTCACGATCGCCATCGGAGTCTCGTAGGCCACATCGACCTGCGAACGGATTCCCTTCACGAGAACGCTCGCGCCGACATCCGTGCAGTAGTCGACGAGCAGTCCGACGCTCCACGAGGTGACGGTGATATTGCCGGGCATGCTCGCCTCGACGACCGCCTCCTGGATGAGCGACACCCGCTGGGCGATCGGCAACAGAGCCGTCTTAGCCGGGTTGTGCACGACGAGAACGTGCAGTTCATCAAAGAGTCCCGCAGCCCGCTCGATCACGTCGAGGTGCCCGAGAGTCACCGGATCGAAAGACCCCGGTACGACAGCGATCCGGCTCACCTCGTCACTGTATCGGAGAGCCCCCGGGCTTACGTGACCATTCCGTTACCGATGACGGCACGTCAGCTCTTGCCGAGGAACGCCCGCTCGGTCTCATCGAGCCGACGGTCGATGGCTTCCCTCAGGGCATCGTGCAGTCGGAGCCCCGGATCGCCCGCGAGGATGTCCTCGGCGACAGCGCGCGCGTCCTCGATGAGCTTGCCGTCTCTCGAGACTCGCAGCAGTTTGAGCGACGACCGACCACCCGACTGCGACTCCCCCAACACATCGCCCTCGCGCCGCAACTCGAGGTCGGCCTGCGCCAACTCGAAACCGTCGAGCGTGGCGGCGACAGCATCCACTCGCTCCCGAGCCAGCGAAACCGGTTCGGCGTGCGTGACAAAGAGACACAAGCCCGGCGCACTGCCCCGGCCGACCCGACCGCGCAACTGGTGCAACTGGGCGATGCCAAACCGATCGGCGTCG
>NZ_JANMSQ010000174.1:0-14353 GCF_031389465.1 Pseudolysinimonas sp. | reverse complement strand
TCAACTTTCTTAACGTGCTGAACACCAGCCGGCGCAAACTGCCTTTCGGCGTCGCTCAAATCGGCAAATCGTTTCGCAACGAAGTCACGCCCGGCAACTTCATCTTTCGCACGCGCGAGTTCGAGCAGATGGAGATGGAGTACTTCGTGCAACCGGGCTCCGACGAGGAGGCCTTCACGTACTGGCTCGACCAGTGCGAGGCCTGGTACCTCGGCCTCGGCCTCAGCGCCGAGAACATCCGTCGCTACGAGCATCCGCAAGAGAAGCTCAGCCACTACTCGAAGCGCACTGTCGACCTCGAGTACCGCTTCCGGTTCGCCGGCAGCGAGTGGGGCGAACTGATGGGGGTCGCGAACCGTACCGACTTCGACCTGTCGACGCATTCGAAGGAGTCGGGAGTCGACCTGTCGTACTTCGACCAGACGACGAACGAGCGCTGGACGCCGTACGTCATCGAGCCGGCGTTCGGCCTCACCCGCGCCCTGATGGCATTCCTCGTCGACGCGTACGCCGAAGACGAAGCACCCAACACGAAGGGCGGCGTCGACAAGCGCACCGTTCTGCGCCTTGACCGTCGACTCGCGCCGGTCAAGGTCGCCGTGCTGCCGCTGTCGCGCAACGAACAACTCTCGCCCGTCGCGAAAGAGCTCGCGGCCGATCTGCGGCAGGACTGGATGATCGAGTTCGACGACGCCGGCGCGATCGGTCGTCGTTACCGTCGGCAAGACGAGATCGGCACGCCGTTCGCGGTGACGGTCGACTTCGACACCCTCGACGACAAGGCCGTCACGGTGCGCGAACGCGACACGATGGGGCAGGAGCGGGTTTCGCTCGACCGCCTGAAGGGTTACCTCGCCGAGCAACTGAAGGGTTAGTTCCCGCCGAACGGAACCGCGCTAGACAAATACCTATGGACATAGGTAGTCTGTCTCGCGACGACGATGTCGGAAGGAACCAACTCCCATGGCGACCTACACGCCCGCTCAGTTGCTCGAAGACTTCTCGCTCGAGATGACCGGCAAAGATGTGCCCGGTCTGCTCGAAGCCGCCCCGTTCATCCCGCAGGGCACGCGCATCAACGTGACCTTCCTCGGCAATGAAGACCTCTCGATGCGGCTCGTCGCGTCGAGGGCCGTGCTCGACGGCGGGTTCATCCCGGTGCCGCACATCTCGGCTCGGCGCCTGGTTTCGCAGCAACAGCTCGAGGAGTTCCTCACGGCGCTGCAGGAACAGCACACGTCGACGCATGTCTTCTCGGTCGGCGGCGACCCGTCGACACCCGAGGGTCCGTATGCGGACTCGCACGACGTCATCAAGACCGGCCTGCTGCAACAGCACGGCGCGCAGGACATCTCGATCGCCGGCTACCCCGAGGGTCACCCCGACATTTCCGACGAGAAGTTGTGGACGGCGATCACCGGCAAGCACGCCACTCTCACTGAGCAGGGCACGCCGGGCACGATTCTCACCCAGTTCGGGTTCGACGAAGATCCCGTAGTCGCCTGGATCGAGAAGGTGCGCGCGGCGGGGATCGACTACGAGATCCGGGTCGGCGTTCCCGGCCCTGCGGGCATCAAGCGGTTGCTGTCGTTTGCAGCCAGGTTCGGGGTCGCGTCGAGTGCCGGCATCGCGAAAAAGTATGGCCTCTCGCTCACTAACCTGATGGGTACCGCCGGGCCCGACAAGTTCATCAAGCGGCTCGCGAAGAAGCTCGACCCTGCCCAGCACGGTGTGGTGAAGTTGCACTTCTACACTTTTGGCGGCCTGACGGCGACATCCGAATGGATCCGCGACTTCAAGGAGAAGCTGTGACCATGACGCAAGCCCAGTCAGCGGCGGCGACCCTCCCGGGCCGTTCCAACCAGGCAGTGCTGATTGTCTACGGCGCCGACCGCCCGGGAATCGTCGCGGCCGTGTCGACGACGCTCGCCCAGCACGGCGCGAATATTGTCGCGCTCGACCAGTACACCGACGACCCCGATGGGGGTCAGTTCTTCCAGCGTACGGTCTTCGATCTGCCCGACCTGGTCGTGGCTTCGCAGGCGCTCGAGGCCGACCTGTCGAAAATCTTGGGCGACGACCTCGGGATGACCTGGACCCTCACCCACCGCGCATCGCCGAAGCGTGTCATCATCCTGGCGTCGAAGAGCGATCACTGCCTGCTCGATCTGCTCTGGCGGCACCGTCGCGGCGAGATCCCGATGACCGTTCCGATGGTGATCTCCAACCACACCGACATGGCTGAGGATGTGCGCAGCTTCGGCATCCCGTTCTTCCATGTGCCCAGCGTCGCGGGTGCCGACAAGTCGATCTCCGAGAACAAGATCATCGACTTGATCGCGGGCAACGCCGACCTCGTCGTGCTCGCGCGCTACATGCAGATCCTGTCCGAGGGTTTTCTCGACGGCGTCGGCGTGCCGGTGATCAACATCCACCACTCCTTCCTACCCGCGTTCATCGGGGCGGGGCCTTACAAGAAGGCGAAGGAACGTGGCGTCAAGTTGATCGGCGCGACCGCCCACTACGTCACCGAAGAACTCGACGAGGGCCCGATCATCGAACAAGACGTCGTCCGCGTCAACCACGCCGACACCGCTAGCGACCTGCAACGCAAAGGCGCCTACGTCGAACGCGAAGTACTCTCGCGCGCCGTACTCGCACACTGTGAAGACCGCGTCATCCGCGCCGGTCGCCAAACGATCGTTTTCTAACCCCCGGGGTCCAGCCGGACCCTTTCACGCTCACCCAACACCTACATTCATAGGTATTCAACGGAGAAGGAACCATGGCAAAGAACCTCACCGAAGCCATCGCCGCGGCAGGAAGCCCCGTCGAGCTGCTTCGCAACTCCCAGATCGGCTCGTACATCTACCCCGTCGTGCCGGCCGACTTCCAGAACTGGATCAAAGAGCAGCAGGCCTGGCGTACGACGGCCGTGCTCTACGACCAGTCGCACCACATGGACAACGTCTTCCTCAAGGGGTCCGACGCGATCAAGTTGATCTCCGACACGGCGATCAACTCGGTCGCCGTCTTCCCGGTCGACCGCGCTAAGCAGTACGTGCCGACCACCGCGTCGGGTCACGTCATCGGCGACGGCATCCTGTTCCGCGAGGCCGAAGACGAGTACGTGTATGTGGGCCGCGCGCCGGCATCCAACTGGCTGATGTACCACGGTGAGACCGGGGGGTACAAGAACCTCGAAGTCGTCGTCGACCGTCGCTCGAACTCGCGCCCCTACGGCGACGCGGTGTCGCGCAAGTACTACCGCTTCCAGATTCAGGGCCCCACCGCCTGGTCGGTCATCGAGAAGCTCAACGGCGGACCGCTCGAGCAGCTCAAGTTCTTCGCCATGTCGACCATGAACATCGGCGGTGTCAACGTGCGCACCCTGCGTCACGGCATGGCCGGTGCCCCTGGCCTGGAGCTGTGGGGCCCGTACGCCGACCACCACAAGATCCGCGACCTCATCGTCGAGGCGGGCAAGGAGTTCGGCCTGGTGCAGGTCGGCTCGCGCGCCTACCCGTCGAACACCCTCGAGTCGGGTTGGATCCCGTCGCCGCTGCCCGCGATCTACACGGGTGCCGAAGAGCAGGGCTACCGCGACTGGCTGCCCGGCGACTCGTACGAGGCGACCGGAACGCTCGCCGGCTCGTTCCTGTCGAAGAGCATCGAGGACTACTACCTCACCCCGTGGGAGCTCGGCTATGGCTCGTTCGTGAAGTTCGACCACGACTTCATCGGCCGCGACGCTCTCGAGAAGATGGATCCCGCCGCGCAGCGTAAAAAGGTCACCCTCGCCTGGGAGGCCGAAGATGTCACGAAGATCTTCGCGTCGCTGTTCGACGTCGACGGCCCGTCGCACAAGTTCTTCGATCTGCCGCTCGCGAACTACGGTTCGGCGAACTACGACGCCGTCGTGGATGCCGACGGCACCGTCGTCGGCTACTCGATGTTCACCGGCTACAGCTCGAACGAGAAGCGCGCGCTGTCGCTCGCGACGATCTCGCCCGATGTGCCCGAGGGCACCGAGCTGCGCGTGCTGTGGGGCGAGAACCCGAACACCACGAAGGCTTCGGTCGAGAAGCACGAGCAGTTGCCCGTGCGTGCCGTCGTCAGCCCGGTTCCGTACTCGACGGTTGCCCGTCAGTCGTACCAGGGCGGCTGGCGCACCGGCTACCAAGGCTGATCAGGCCGCACCAACCTCTAGGGTCGGATGCGGGGACAGTTCGTCTCCGCATCCGACCCTGAGGTGTCTGCTCTCATGTCACTGCGATTCGCGCTGCTCGCTCTGCTGAGCGTCGACGCCATGACCGGGTACGACCTGCACAAAAGGTTCGATTCCTCGGTCGGGCACGTCTGGTACGCCCCCGACTCGCAGATCTACCCCGAGCTCCGCAAGATGGAGGCCGACGGGGTCGTCGCCGCCGAAGAGGTTCCGTGGGGCCCCAAGGGCACCAAGCGCGAGTATCACATCACGGAGGCAGGCCGGGATGCCCTCCGCGCCTGGATGAACGCGACCCTGCCGTATGCGCGGTTCCGTGACGCCATGCACCTCAAGTCCGCCTACTTCGAGTGGGCGAGTCCGGATGCCGCTCGCGCCCAGTTGCGCGCCCACATCGCGCACTACGAAGGCGAACTGGCGCAGTGGGAGGAACAGATCCACCAAATCGACACGGCGACCTCTCCGATGCTCAACCGCCGACTCGCGGTCACGCCTGAGAAAGACCGCGCCCGCACGGCGGCGTTCAAGCGTTACGCCTACGAAGGTCTCGTCCTGCGCGCCGAACAGGAGATCACCTGGGCGCGCGACGGGTTGAAACTGATCGACGATCTCGAAGAGGGCGACTGACGCGTGACCGAGATGACGATCGTCGAGCTGCCGTACCACCGGCTCTATCGCGCGCAACCGACCTACCGCTGGTGGCGTCCGCTGGTCGCCGTTCTGATGACCACGGTGTTCTTCCTCGGTGTCAGCATTCTCGTGGCCATCCCGTTGTTCATCGTGCTGTTCGCGACCAACGCGATCGACTTCCTCAGCCCGACAGCCACCGACGACCTCGTTGCGCTCATCAGCCCCGACATGGCGCGGCCGTGGACCCTCGTGTTCGGCCTGGGCTCGATCATCCTCGTGCTTCCGTTCATCCCGCTTGCGCTGCGCATTGCCGGGATCCGTCCGGCGGGGTTGCGGGTGAACATCCTGCACTCGGTGCTCGTCCAGTTGCGGTGGCGTTGGCTGCTCATCTCGTTCATCCCGGCCGCCGTGGTGTGGATCGCGACCTTCGCCGGGCAACTCGGAATCGGGTTCGCGGCGGGGGAGCAGCTGCTGCCGTTCAGCACCGACGTGCCGACCTACTTGCTCTCGGTGCTGATCGTGGTGCTGCTCGTGCCGGTGCAGGCCGCGACCGAGGAGTACCTGTACCGTGGCGTCCTCCTGCAGTCGGTGGGTGCCTGGGTTCGCTGGGCACCGGTCACGATCGTCGCGTCGGCGGTGCTCTTCGGATTCAGCCACGCCTACGACGAGTGGGGCATTCTCACCGTCATGGTCATGGGGATCGGCTTCGGCATTGTCACCGTGCGCACCGGCGGGCTCGAATCAGGCATCGCGATGCACACGGTCAACAACGTGGCGGCATTCGTCGTGACCGGCACCGGAATGTTCGGGCCGACCGGAATCACGGAAGACACGGGCGGGCCAGCGGGGCTGGTCGCGCAGATCGTGACCGTCGTGCTCTGGGTGTTCGGCGTCGAATGGTTCGCGCGGCGCACCGGGGTCGAACGACGTAGTCGAATCGGCATCCCGTCGCCGTCGGCGGGAATGCTGCCGCCGCACGGTGGTTGAACCCAGGGTGAGTTCTCTCCTGAGCGACGCCCCCTCCGAAGCGATCAAGGTCGACGTCTGGTCGGATATCGCCTGCCCGTGGTGTTTCATCGGCAAACGCAAGTTCGAGGCGGCGGTCGCGTCGTCGGGTATCCCGGTCGAGGTCGAGTACCACTCGTTCGAGCTTTCCCCCGGCACGCCCGCAGAGTTCGCCGGCAGCCACGACGAGTTCCTCGCCGCTCACCTCGGGGTGTCGCTCGAGCAGGCGGCGGCGATGGGTGAGCGGGTGACCGGCCTCGCGGCGGCGGTCGGCCTGCACTACGACTACGCGAAACTGCAGACCACCAACACCGTGCTCGGGCACCAGGCGATTCACTACGCCAAGGCGCGCGGCATGCAGGCCCAGATGAAGGAACGCCTGATGAAGGCCTATTTCGAGGAGGGTCGCCACGTCGGCAGAATCGCAGATGTCGCCGACCTCGCCGCCGAGATCGGCCTCGATCGCGAAGATGTCGTGCGCTCGCTCAGCGCCGACGAGCACCTCGCCGCAGTCCGTGCCGACGTCGCGCAGGCAGGCGAGCTCGGCATCCGCGGGGTTCCGTTTTTCGTGCTCGATGGGAAGTACGGCATCTCGGGAGCACAGGAGTCGGCGATCTTCGCGAACGCGCTCCAGCAGGTCGCCGCCGAGCGCGCGAGCGACCCCGCGAACGAGGCCGTGTCGTAGCTGGGGTCGCGCCAAGGTCGAGGCCCTCTCATGTTTCCGGCATGTGAACCTCGGTGAACGTGACGTTAACTCTGGGCCGGATCGGGCAGCTCAGCTTGACGTTGTCCCCCCAAGTGCGGACAGGATAACTCCAACAGCCGGTAGTGCGGTGACGGGAATCCACCCCGATTAGGGTTCTGGATCGTCGCACTCGCTCAATGGGGATTACGTCGTGTTCAGGTCGACGTCGGTCAGTGCCACCTATTTCGTCCCCCCAACGAAGGCTGCCCCCGATGCCCGCAATCGTTCTGTCGTTCCCCGAACCCTCTGACGGTTTCGAGTTCCGCTTCGACCCCGAAGCGATCGCCGATTTCATCGCGACTCTCACCCCCTATTTCCCGCTCGCCGCGGCCGGCATCTTCGTCTGGGCGCTGTGGCTGATCCGGTCGATCATGTCGGCGGGCGCTCGGCCCATCGAGAGCGACTTCCGCGCCTCGGTGTCCGTCGTCGTGCCGTCGTTCCACGAAGATCCCGACATCCTGCTCCGCTGCCTCGAGTCGTGGCGAGCCCAGGACCCGGACGAAATCATCATCGTGCTCGACGTCGCCGACGTTGACACCTACGACCGGATCGTCGAAATCGACGACGACCGCATCCGTCCGATCCTCTTCGAACACGCGGGGAAGCGCTCGGCGCTCGGAGCCGGCATCCGACTGGCGCGTTACGAGATTCTCGTGCTGACCGACTCCGACACGTCGTGGACCCCCGGCCTCCTGGTCGAGGTGCAGAAGCCGTTCATCGACCCGGCCGTGGGCGGGGTTTCGACCCAGCAGAACGTCTACGCCCGGCACACGAGCATCTGGCGGCGCATCGCCGACTGGCTCGTGAACCTGCGCTACTACAACTACGTGCCCGCGATGGGCCGAGCCGGCGCGGTGCCGTGCATCTCGGGCCGCACCGCCGTCTACCGCAAGTCGGCGGTGTTGCCGGTGCTCGACAAGCTCGAGAACGAGTTCTTCCTCGGCAAGCGCTGCATCTCGGGCGACGACGGACGCCTCACCTGGCTCGTGCTCGCCTCGGGCTTCAAGACCGTGCACCAGCGCTCGGCGAAGGCGCTCTCGATGTTCCCCTCGACGTTCTCGGCCTTCGTCAAACAGCGGGTGCGGTGGAGCCGCAACTCCTACCGCTGCTACCTCACGGCGATCGCCAAGGGGTGGCTGTGGCGTCAGCCGCTGATCACGAAGATCACCGTGCTGCAGATTCTGCTCACCCCCGTCACGATGGGCTTCACGATCGCCTACCTCGTCTTCAGCCGACTCGAACTGACCCCGATCGCCATCGGAGCGGTGGCTGCCTGGCTGCTCTTCGGACGCGGCGTTCGGGGCTTCTCGCACCTGCGACGCCACCCGGGAGAGATCCTCCTGTTGCCCCTCGTGGTGCTCGTGGTGATTTTCATCGCCCTGCCGATCAAGCTCTACGCGTTCCTCACGATGAACAAGCAAGGCTGGCTGACCCGGCACGCCAATTCGGTCGGCGGCGACGGTCAGACCGTGCGCACGCTGGGTGCGGAGGTGGCAGCATGACCCGCGCGCTCGGCGGGCTCGTCACCGCCGCTCTCGTCACCGGACTGTTGCTCGCCGGCACCGTCGCGGCTCAGGCCGCACCTGACGTTGCCGCCGCCGATCCGGAGGTCACCGCCGGTCGTGACTACCCGGGCGACCCCGATGCCGAAGCCCGTCTCGTCGCGGCCGAGGAGCGCCGCGTGCTCGACATCCGCTCGACGCTCCAGCACGCGGTGGCCGACGGCAAACTCCCCGACGGTCCGTTCCGGCTCACGACGACCGGAATCCCGACCATCGTCCTGATCGCCCGCGACACCCCGTACTCGATTCCGGAACTCTCCCGCATGGCTCCGCGGAGCGTTGAGGCGCAAGACGACGGCGCCTACCTGCTCAACGAGCACATCTACGTGGCTGAGGGCGCAACCCTCAGGATCGCCGCGACGGGCCAAGGCCTGTTGCGTCTCAGTGGCAGCCCCGACGGGTTCGTCACGATCGTCACGGACGGCGGTGACCTCGAGATCCAGGGATCCCCCGACTTGCCTCTCGAGGTCACCAGCTGGGATGCCGCGCTTGAAGCGCCCGACACCGTGACCGCCGACGGCCGCCCCTACATCCGGGTCTACGCCGGCCACGCCGAGTTCGTCGACGTCAAGCTGAGCGACCTGGGCTTCTGGAGCGGAGTGACCGGCGGGCTTTCGCTGACCGGCGCCGTCCTGCCCGAAGGTCTCGAAGCCACCGTCGTCGAGGAGGTCGCGCCCGAGGATCAGATCCCCGGCGTCGAGGCTCTTGGCGAAGGCACCGAGACTCTCCAGACCCTCTCGGTCGAGGAAGAGGTGTCTGACGGCTACGCGTCGGCACTCATCCAGTCGGTCGAAGTGACCGGCGACGCGTTCGGGCTGTTCGTCACGAACTCCGATCGGGTCGAGATCCGTGACTCCACCTTCGCCGACAACCTCGTCGACGGTCTCGTGCTGCATCGGGATGTCACCAACAGCACGGTCACCGGATCCTCCGCGACGGGCAATGCCCAGGATGGCTTCAACCTCACGCGTGCCACCTCGAGCGTCGTCTTCGACGGACTCGTCGCACGCGACAACGGCCGCAACGGCATCACGATCGAGGGGCGACCCCTGGTCGACGGGCCGAGCGCGACCGGGATCACCGTGGCCTCCTACGGAGACAATGAGGTGCGCAACAGCGTCTCCTCCGGTAACGGCCGGTACGGCATCGAGGTGGTCGGCGGTGCTGAGATCATCCTGCGCGGCAACGAGGTGGCGGGCAATGCGATGGGCATCGTCGTCTCGGCGGGCGCCCAGGCAGTGACCATCGAGGGCAACACGATCGAGAACTCGCTGAGCCAAGCGGTCGCTCTGCGTGACGCTGGCACCGACCTGCGCGTGGTCGACAACCGCATCAAGGGTGCCGACATCGGCATCTTCGCCCGCGACGCCGGTGGTCGAATCGAAGACAACCGCATCAGCGAGGTGGGGAACCACGGAATCGCGCTCGTCGGCGAGACCGGCGGCAGCGTGATCGTCGGCAACGTCGTGAGCGGAGCCGGCCCCAGCGCGATCGACGTCTTCCGCACGAACGGTACGGCGGTGCGTGACAACGACACCTCCGACTGGACGAGCACGAAGCCGCTCGACGTCATTCTGCGCCGGATCTTCCAGCCCCTCACCGTTCTCTGGGCCGTGCTGATCATCGTCCTCGTCGTGAGCGTCATCGGGCGACGGCCGCGCACCCCCGGCTTCGACCCGTTCGCCGACCAGAAGCCGCTGAGCGCCTTCACCCGCGGCGTCGTGGATCGCGACCGAGTGCGCGGGATCGGTCAGACCGGAGGGCAGCTGGCGTGACGACCCGACGTCGCACCCTCGTCTGGGTTGCTGTCGCATCGACGGTCCTCATCGCGCTCGTCGTCGGCATCGCCTGGGCGGTCGCCGGCGCTCAGCCCGACGAAGCAGACGCAACAGACCAGCCGCCGGGCTGGGTCGACGAGTCGACGCCCGAGCCCAGCGAGCGGCCGAACGCGGTCGAAGGATGCGACGACGGCATCCTCGTCTCCACTGCCTCGACCCTTCAGGCGGCCCTCGATGCCGCCCAGCCGGGCGACGTCATCCAGGTCGCTCCCGGTACTTACGCAGGAAACTTCGTGATCACCCCGAGCGGCACAGCGAGTGACCCGATCACGCTCTGCGGATCGGTGGACAGCATCCTTGACGGCGGTGACGTCGAAGGGGGCTACGTCGTCCACCTGAACAGCGCGAGCTACTGGCGTCTCGTCGGGTTCACAGTAACCAACGGTCAGAAGGGCGTGATGGCCGACGGCACCGTCGGATCGGTCATCCAGGGCCTGACGGTCACCCGCATCGGTGACGAAGCCATCCATCTGCGTCGCTTCAGCACCGACAACCTCGTCACCGGCAACGACGTGAGTGTGACCGGTCTTCGCCGCGAGAAGTTCGGCGAGGGCATCTACATCGGCACCGCGGAAAGCAACTGGTGCGACATCACCGGCTGCGAACCCGACACGTCCGACCGGAACGTCGTCGAAGGCAATACGATCCACCAGACGACCGCCGAGGCGATCGACGTCAAGGAGGGCACGAGCAACGGCATCGTGCGTGGCAACACCTTCGACGGTTCCGGGATGCATGAAGACGGCTCCGACTCCTGGGTCGATATCAAGGGCAACGACTGGCTCATCGAGGGCAACACGGGAACCAACTCGTTGCTCGACGGATTCCAGACTCACGAGATCCTCGACGGCTGGGGCACCCGCAACGTCTTCCGCGACAACATCGCGAACGTCAACGGGCCTGGCTTCGGGTTCTCACTTACTCCCGCACGCGACAACGTCGTCAGCTGTGACAACCAAGCTTCCGCCGCCGGAGAAGGACTCACGAACGTGACCTGCTCCGGCTGAACGAAGAGCGCCGCCCCGATTAAGGCGCTTCCCCCATCCGCACCATCCACGCCCCTTTGGAGGATCCAGTGGCTACCCAGAACCTCGATCTCGTCACCCCCCGGGTGGGATCGCCGCGTATCACCGTTATCGGGACGGGATACCTTGGCGCCACCCACGCGATCTGCATGGCAGTCCTTGGCTACGACGTGCTCGGCGTCGACGTCGATCCCGCGAAGATCGACGCGCTCGCCTCTGGCCGCGTGCCGTTCTACGAGCCCGGGCTACCCGAGAAGCTTCGGCAGGCGCTCGACGCCGGCCGACTGCGCTTCACGACCGACTTCGACGAGGCTGCGGCCTTCGGCGACGTTCACTTCATCTGTGTCGGCACCCCACAGGCCCCTGGCTCGCACGCCGCCGACATGCGCTACGTCGACTCGGCGTTCATCGAACTTGCCCGCCGGATCACCCGCAAGGCTCTGCTCGTCGGCAAGTCGACGGTGCCGGTGGGGACCGCCGAACGACTGACCGCGCTCGTGCAGGAGGTGTCGCCGATCGGCGCCGAACTTGAACTCGCGTGGAACCCCGAGTTCTTGCGCGAAGGTTTCGCGGTCGAGGACACACTGCACCCCGACCGCCTCGTCTTCGGCGTCGCGTCGGAGTGGGCGGAGGAGCAACTGCGCCGCGTGTTCCGCCCGATTCTCGACGAGGGTACGCCTCTCGTCGTTGGCGATCTGCCGACCGCGGAGCTGGTGAAGGCCGCCGCGAACTCGTTCCTTGCAACGAAGATCTCCTACATCAACGCGATGGCCGAGATCTGCGAGACGACAGGTGCCGACGTCACCGTGCTCGCCGAAGCGCTCAGCCACGACGCCCGGATCGGCGGCAAGTTCCTCAAGCCCGGTCTCGGCTTCGGTGGCGGCTGCCTGCCGAAGGACATCCGCGCGTTCCGGCACCGTGCCGAAGAGCTGGGTGTCGGAGACGCGATCTCGTTCCTCGACCAGATCGACCAGATCAATCTCCGTCGCCGAAGCCGCACCGTCGACCTCGCCCGTGAACTCGCGGGTGGGAGCCTCGACGGGGTGAAGGTCGCCGCTCTGGGGGCGGCCTTCAAGCCGAACTCTGACGACGTGCGGGATGCCCCCGCGCTCGACGTCGCGCGAATGCTCTACCTGGAAGGCGCGAAGGTCGTCGTCTACGACCCCGAGGCGAACGTCAACGCCCACCGGGTCTACCCCGACCTCGACTTCGTCGAGTCGCTCGCGGAAGTCGTCGACGGCGCCGAAGTGGTGCTGTTGCTCACCGAGTGGGACGAGTTCCGGGATGCCGACCCCGAAGCGCTGGGCGACCTGGTCGCCGAGCGTCGCATCATCGACACGCGCAACGTGCTTGATGCCGATGCCTACCGATCCGCTGGCTGGGAATACCGCGCGTTGGGCCGTCCGGCCCACGTCGAGCTTCCCGTCGCCGCGGAATCGGAAGCGGTCGCCTAGCGCCCGCTCAGAGTTCTGCCGGGGTCCGACGCTTATCGGGAGCCACGACCCCGGCAGACACCCTCTTCAGGGTGTCTGTCACTCTAGACCGGCTCGGTGATGTCGGCCAGGGTCGCTTCGAGACCCCGCACGAGATCGTCCGCCTGCACGAACAGCGAGTAGCCGTGCTCGCCCGCGCCCATCGAGACGCGCTTGCCCGTGATCCGCTCGTCGGCGAACACCGGCCAGGATGTCGTCGACCCGAGCGGCGTGATCGTGCCGCGTTCGTACCCGGTCGCATCGAGCGCGAGCTCCGCCTCGGGCAGCCTCAGCTTGTTGACGCCGACCACGGCCCGCAGTTTCGCCCAGGAAATCTGCCGATCGCCGGGCACGAGCGCGAATAGATAACTGCCGTCGTGCCGCCGCACCACGAGCGACTTTACGATCTCGGATGGCTCGATCCCGAGGATCTGTGCCGCTTCCTCGAGGGATGACGCCCGCATCCGCTCGATGAACTCCACCGGGATGCCGCGAGCCGCCGCATCCGCCGCCACACGCTCTCTGCCGGTCGCCATTCGACAATTCTGCTGTCCGGCAGCCGGGTGCGCCGACCCAACTCTCGGAAATCCGGGACTTCGTCGATCTCTCGTGCACGAAGGGCCGGATTTCCGAGAGTTGGGTCGCGGGCAGCCTGAGACGGGCACCCCACAGCCCGGTCTGAAACAATCGAGGGGTGTCCACTTCCGTCGTCGCGCGCCCGCTGAAGATCGGGCCGCTCGAGCTGACCGTTCCGGTCGTGCTTGCTCCGATGGCGGGCATCACGAACACGGCGTTCCGTCGGCTGTGCCGGGAGTACGGCGCGGGGCTCTACGTCTCCGAGATGATCACCTCCCGAGCCTTGGTCGAGCGCACGCCGGAGTCGATGCGGCTGATCCGGCACCACGAGTCGGAGACGCCGCGCAGCATCCAGCTCTATGGCGTCGACCCGAAGACGGTACGCGAGGCGGTGACGATGCTCGTCGCCGAGGATCGCGCCGATCACATCGACCTCAACTTCGGCTGCCCGGTGCCGAAGGTCACCCGCAAGGGCGGGGGAGCGGCGCTGCCGTGGAAGCTCGACCTGTTCCGCGAGATCGTCGAGGGGGCGGTGACCGCGGCGGGACGGGTGCCGCTCACCATCAAGATGCGCAAGGGCATCGACCCCGAGCACCTCACCTACCTCGAAGCCGGTCGCATCGCCGAGGGTGCCGGGGTGGGCAGCATCGCCCTGCACGCCCGTACGGCGAGCGAGTTCTATTCGGGTCACGCCGACTGGTCGGCGATCGCGAAACTGAAAGAAGCGGTGACCACAGTGCCGGTGCTCGGCAACGGCGACATCTGGTCGGCCGAAGACGCCCTGCGCATGGTCGCCGAGACCGGATGCGACGGCGTGGTCGTTGGACGCGGGTGCCTGGGCAAGCCGTGGCTGTTCGGCGACCTCGCGGCGGCGTTCCAGGGCGGGGTGCTGAAGGCCGAACCGACCCTCGGTGAAGTGGCGCGGGCGTATCGGCGCCATGCCGAGCTGCTCGTCGAGTTCTTCGAGGATGAGGGGCGGGCGACGCGCGACATCCGTAAGCACGTCGCCTGGTACTTCAAGGGCTACGCCGTCGGCGGCGGGACGCGGGCGGCGCTGGCGATGTCGTCGAGCCTTGACGAGATCGACCAGCTACTCGGCCGTCTCGACCACGACCAGCCATACCCCGGCGCCGACGCTGAGGGCCAGCGCGGCCGCGCGGGCACCCCGAAGACGCCGAGCCTGCCCGACCGCTGGCTCGACAGCCGCGAGATCGCCGAAGGCATGCGGGCCGAGGTCGCCGAAGCCGAACTGCACAACAGCGGTGGCTGAGCCGA
>NZ_JANMSQ010000158.1:0-1641 GCF_031389465.1 Pseudolysinimonas sp. | reverse complement strand
GACTTCTCACATGATCGTTGCGTTCATCCGGCACGGCCAGACCGACTGGAATCGCCAGGGTCTGCTGCAGGGCTCGAGCGACATCCCGCTCAACGACACCGGCCGCGAGCAGGCGCGGGACGCGTTGATGACGCTGCGATCGAGGCCGTGGGATGTCGTGGTGAGCTCAGCCCTGCTGCGCGCGCGAGAGACGGCACGCATCATCGCCGACGGGCTCGACATTCCGCTGGGGACCGCGTATCCCGAACTCGTAGAGCGCGACTACGGTTCGCTCGAAGGCACGTCGGCGGCGGCCGCGATCGAGCGTTGGCCCGACCGCGACTATCCGGGTGCCGAGAGTCTCGAGGCGGTTGCCGCCCGTGGAGTCGACGCTCTCGCCGCGATCGTCGCCGACAACCCCGACGGCGCCGTGCTCGTCGTCTGCCACGGAACGATCATCCGCTACACGCTCGCGCGACTCGCCGGCCGGCCCGTACCCGGAATCGACAACGGGTCGATCTCGATGCTGCGCCTCGACGAAGGTGTCTGGCAGGTGGCGACCGTCAACGGCATCCCACTCGACGAGATCCCGCTCGAACACGCTGCGCGGCAGCCGTCGCGCGAAGGGGAACAGCCGCCACCGAATCGGGCGAACTGAGCTAGTCGATGGTGATGGCGTCGGGTTGGTCGCCCTGCTCTTTCTCGGGCGGCAGCGGGTTCTTCTTGAGCGTCCGCGCGTTGACCGCCCAGACGACGACCGCGACCACGGCGTAGGCGCCGAAGATCCAGATCCACCGCAAGAAGTCGGGGATCTCGCCCCACGCTTTCGGGATCGTCGCGAGCACGAGCATGAAGGCGGCGAGGCCGACGACGTAGGACGCGCCCCACACCACCTTCTTCCAGCCGAACAGCTTCGCTCCGTCGAGGTTGCCGAGCGGCAGGAGGGACAGCGGCAGGGTCGACACGCCCTTCACGGTGACGCCGGCGAGGAACTCGACGAGGAACACGTACGCGAAGTTGTCGATGTGCGCCGGCGCGAGCAGCGAGTAGCCGACCCACGCAACGAGGGCGAGCGCAAGCCCGAAGGCCGACCCGACGATCGTCACGACGGCGCTCTTCGCCGCCTGCAGCGTCGTGGCGTAGGCGATGCCGGCGACGAGTCCGAAGATGACGCCCGGTTCGAGGCCGAGCAGGCGCGCGATGAGGACTGCGACGATGACCAGCAGAAGCGAGCCCCAGCGGAACCGCAGGTACGGGTCGGACTCCGGCTGCAGCCGCACCGCTACCCGCCGCACGATCATCCACGCCGTGAGGTTGAACAGCAGGAACGAGAAGAAGAGCGTCAGGACGAGCCGCACCGACATGGGGTTCACGCCGAAGTCCGGGTCGACGAACGCACCCAGGATCGCCGCGAGAGCGAAGCCGGGCCACATCAGCCAGCCGGGCAGACCGGAGCGTTTGATCGGCGGGGCAGGATCAACGGGTGAGTCGGCGGCATCCGGCTTCTTGCGTTGGAAACGGGATGTCGTCCATCGCACCATCGACTGGTACCGCGACCCGACGACGGAGTTGAGCAACGTCGAGGGCCAGCCGACGACGAGCATGAGCATCAGCGACCCGGTGCCGATGATCGCCCACTGCACGCCCGTCGGCGCGGCCTCC
>NZ_JANMSQ010000154.1:0-25475 GCF_031389465.1 Pseudolysinimonas sp. | reverse complement strand
CATCGTCGAATTGGAGGCACGCTGATGTCGGTCGTCATCGCGGGCTACGCCCGCACCCCGTTCTCACGATTCACCGGAAGGTTTGCCGACATCCCGGCGTCCGACCTCGCCGCGCACGCCATCCGCGCTGCGCTCGCTCGGGCTGCCGTCGAGGCGGCCGAGGTCGAGCGCATCTGGGGCGGCCAGGTGCTGCCGGCGGGCGCAGGTCAAGGGCCGATCCGCCAGGCGGCGGTGGCCGCGGGCATCCCGCTCTCGTCGCCGGCGATGACCATCAACGCGGTGTGCCTGTCGGGCATGGAGGCGGTCATCGCGGCCGCCCGCAACATCGAGGCTGGCGAACACAGCATCGTCGTCGCGGCCGGGATGGAGTCGATGTCGCGCGCGCCTCACGCCTTCCGGGGTCGCACGAGCGTGAAGTATGGCGCCATCGAGATGGTCGACACGCTCGAGCACGACGCGCTGCTCGACTCCTTCGAGCACGTCTCGATGGGCGCGTCGACCGAGGCGGGCAACGCCGACAACAACGTCACCCGCGAAGCCCAGGATGTCTGGGCTGCCGGGTCACACCAGCGAGCGCTGGCATCCACCGCCTTCCTCGCCGACGAGATCGCGCCCTATACCCTCACCTCTCGTGCGGGGGAGACGGTCGTGACGGATGACGACGGCGTGCGCGCCGACACCACGCCCGAGTCGCTCGGCAAGCTACGCGGTGCGTTCTCGGCCGACGGCTCGATCACGGCGGGCAACTCGTCGCAGATCACCGACGGCGCTGCCGCCCTCGTGCTGATGTCGGAAGAAACGGCTGCCGCTCGCGGCATCACGCCGCTCGCCCGCATCGAGAGCCACGCGGCAGTAGCCGGACCCGACACACGTCTGCACGCTCAACCGGCCAACGCCATCATCGCCGCCCTTGCTCGTCTCGGCGGGGTGACGCCCGCCCAGCTCGCGGCGGTGGAGATCAACGAGGCGTTCGCCGCCGTCGCGGTGCGGTCGGTCGAACTGCTCGGGATCTCGGGCGACATCGTCAACCAGCACGGCGGAGCCATCGCCCTCGGCCACCCGGTCGGCGCCTCGGGCGCGCGCATCCTCGGTACGCTCGCGCGGCAGCTCGTCGCGGCTGGGTCGGGGTCGTACGGCGCGGCCGGGATCTGCGGCGGCGGCGGTCAGGGTTCTGCGGTCGTGCTGCGCGCGATCTGAGCTAAGTGGCTGACGATGCGGGTCGGCACGCCACCGAGCCGACCCGCACCGCGTCTGTGGGCGGTTCAGTCCGCGTAGGGCCAGCCGGTGTACGCCTCGGCCAGATAGGTGCTGCCGGCCGTCGACGAGACGACGGACTCGAGTTCGCCGAGCTGCCGACGGCGGTCGAAGTCGCTCGCCTCCGGGGTCGAGTGCAGCATGCTCGTCATCCACCACGAGAAGTGCTGGGCGCGCCAAATGCGGCGCAGTGCGCGCTCCTCGTAGCTGTCGATCCTCGCGGTTCCGTTGCCCGCGAAGAAGTCGATGAGACCGTCGTGCAGGATGCGCACGTCGTTGACCGCGAGGTTCATGCCCTTCGCCCCGGTCGGCGGCACGGTGTGTGCGGCGTCGCCGACGAGAAATACCCGACCGTTTCGCAGTTTGTGCGCGACAAAGGAGCGGAAGCGCAACACGTCGCGCTGGAAGATCGGCCCCTCGTGCAGGTCGCGTCCGGTGACCCGGGTCTGGAGGGCATCCCAGATCTGCGCGTCGCTCCAGGCGTTCGGGTCCTGTTCCGGGTCGCACTGCAGGTACATGCGCTGTACGGTCGCGGAGCGCTGGCTGATCAGCGCGAAGCCCGCGTCGGAGTTCGCGTAGATGAGTTCCTTCGACGACGGCGGGGCCTCGCAGAGGATTCCGAACCAGGCGAACGGGTACTCGCGGAAGTAGCCACCGGTCATCGAGCCGACGACGGCGGTGCGGGCCACGCTGCGCGATCCGTCAGCGCCGATCACCACGTCGGCGACGATCTCGAACGGCTCGCCTGCGGCATCCCGGCCGACGACGCGCGGGGCGTCGCTCAGACCGTCGAGCACCTCGACCGCTTCGTGCTCGAACCGGATGTCGCCGCCGTCGGCGATCCGGCGCGCGAGGAGGTCGATGAGTACCTCGTGTTGCGGGTAGAGGTAGACGGCGCGGCCGACGAGTTTCTGAAAGTCGATGCGGTGGCTCTCGCCCTGGAATTGCAGCTCGATGCCCTCGTGGCGATGGCCGTCGGTCAACACGCGCTCCGACGCGCCGGTCGCGACGAGCAGGTCGACGGTGCCGTTCTCGAGGATGCCGGCGCGGATCGTCTTCTCGATGTCTTCGCGGGTGCGGTTGTCGATCACGATCGACTCGATGCCGTCGCGGTGCAGCAGGTGAGAGAGCAGCAGACCGGCGGGTCCGGCGCCGATGATGGCGACGCGCGTGCGAACGGCGGGGGACATGCGATCTCCTTCGATCGGTTTCGTGGACTGTCGTCAGTGTGAGGCCGCGATCGAGTCGTTCGATGTGATTGCCCATTGAATGGGAATAGGCCTCTAGAGTCGAGGGGTGGCGAACTCCCAGACCGGCGACAGTGTGATCGATCGACTGGTGCGCGTGCTCGCCACCTTCGACTCCGAGCACACCGAGCAGTCACCGAGTGACATCGCCCGACGGGCAGGCCTGCCGCTCTCCACTGGCCATCGCCTGGTCGGCGACCTCGTCGAGAGCGGGCTGTTGGAACGTGACGAGGATGGACAGGCCCGAGTCGGGATGCGGCTCTGGGAGCTGGCGACCCGCGGGTCGCTCGCGCTCGGACTGCGCCAAGCGGCGCTTCCCGCGATGGAGCGGGTTCAGGCGCTCGTGCGCCAACACACGCAACTCGGAGTCGCCGACGGCGATCAGGTGCTCTTCCTGGAGCGGCTCTCGCATCCCCAAGCTGGCGCGAACATCACCCGAATCGCTGGCCGATTGCCGCTGCATGCCTCCTCGTCGGGGCTCGTGCTGCTCGCCGCTGCGCCGCCCGCCGTGCTCGAGCGCATCCTCGCCGCGCCCCTGGAGCGACTCGCGCCAGAGACCATCACCGACCCCGCCGCGTTGCGGCGCAAGCTCGCCGAGGTGCGTCGGCTCGGGCACGCGATCGCGCCGGGATCGATCGAGGCGGTGTCGACGGGTATCGCGGTTCCCCTTCGCGACCGCGGGGTGGTTGTTGCCGCGCTCGGAGTGGTGTTGCCGCGCGGCGAGGAAGACGACCGCGTCGCGACGATTCTGCGCGCGGCGGCGGGGGAGATCGAAGCAGCCCTCGCCGCGCCGTCGAGATCGTCGACAATTTTGGTTACATTCAAGTCGTGATCATCGACTGCCACGGCCACTACACGACGACGCCACCCGGAGTCGGGGCGTGGCGTGACGCCCAAATCGCCGCGCTCACCGGCGGCTCGGCGCCTGACGGGCCCTTCTCGGTGACCGACGACGAGATCCGCGAGAGTATCGAGACCGGCCAGTTGCGGGTGCAGCGCGAACGCGGCATCGACGTGACGCTGTTCTCGCCGCGGGCATCCTGGATGGGGCACCACGTCGGCGACGTGACGACGTCGCTCGACTGGACAACCCGGCAGAACGATCTCATCAAGCGCGTCTGCGACCTGTTCCCGGGCAAGTTCGTGCCGGTCGCCCAGTTGCCGCAGTCGCCTGGCTTCTCGATCGACTCCTCGGTACGGGAGCTGCGCCGCACCGTCGAAGAACTTGGATTCGTCGCCGTCAACGTCAACCCCGACCCGACCGGCGGCTATTGGACGGGCCCCGACCTCGGCGACCGCTACTGGTGGCCGCTCTGGGAGGCGATGCAGGAGCTCGACGTGCCGGGGATGCTGCACGTCAGTCAAGCCGAGAATCCCTTCTTCCAGACCACCGGGTCGTACTACCTGTCGGCTGATACGACGTTCTTCGTGCAGGCGCTGTCGAGCGGCTTTATGAAGGAGCGGCCGGGCCTGCGACTCGTCATTCCGCACGGCGGCGGGGCGATCCCGTTTCACTGGGGCCGCTTCCAGGGGATGAGCGTGCGCGAGGGCTGGGACTTCGAGGGCGCCACCGAGCGCATCTTCTTCGACACCTGCGTCTACCACCAGCCCGGCATCAACCTGTTGCTCGACGTCGTGCCGACCGACCGGGTGCTGTTCGGGTCGGAGATGCTCGGCGCCGTGCGCGGCGACAACCCAACGACGGGCTCCGGCTGGGACGACACCGGCACGTACGTGGAGGCGTCGGCGCTCTCGCCGGGTGACCGGGAACGGGTCTACTCCAGCAATGCCCGTGCGGTCTACCCGCGCCTGGCGGCCTACCTCTCCTGAACGGCAGAGTTCACCTGACCGTCGTGCACGGCCGAGCCGTGCTCCTCGAGCAGCTGCTCGAAGTACTCCATCGATCGATCCGACGAACTCACCAGCTGGCGGTAGACCCCGCCGGCGCGGGCATGGGGGTGGCCCGGCGGCAAGTAGCTGCGTAGCAGCGCCTCCGAGATCCCCTCGGCCGCGAGCCGCAACAGTCGCACCAGGTCGTCGACGGGGGAGTGGTCGTTCGGCACGACGACGCTGACGGTGCCGACGACGACTTCTTGCGACCCGCGCACCGGCACGGCGATTCCCCGCGATTCCTCAAAGATCCAGCCCTCGGACACCGCAAACCCGGTGCGCCGGGCGGCGGCGACGGCATCCCGTAGCTGCTCAGGCGTGGCGAGACTCGACCCGGTGATCGGCGAGAGTCCGCGTTCGAGCACCCGCGCGAGCACCTCGTCGTCGGCGTTGGCGAGCAGCACAATGCCGCTCGACGAGTGTTGCATCGGGATGCGCCCGCCGACGATCGAGGCGTTGACGACGGCGTCCCGCGACGAGAGCCGCTCGATGACGAGCACGTCGAGCCCCGACCGCACCAGCAGCTGGGTGTGCTGGCGCACGCGGGACTGGATCGCGTGCAGAAACGGCAGGGCGATTTCGCGCAGGCCGAGGGCGCCGGGGGTGCGGCTGCCCATCTCCCAGAGCCGGTTGCCGACCCGGTAGCTGCGGTCCGGCATCCGCTCAAGCAATCCGTGCTCGACCAGTTCGGTGACGATGCGGTGCGCCGACGACATCGGGATGGCGGCCCGCTCCGCGATCTCACTGAGCGACAGGAACGGAGCCTCGAACGAAAAGGTGTCGAGGATCATGACGACCCGGCTGATCGCCGAGACGCCGTTGGACTGGCGCGCCATGGAAGCTCCTTTGCTCGCGCTCACCGTACTTCCTTTGATAGAGAGCGACGAGGCGACTTCCCTTCCGCGGCTCCTACACTCCCCAGGTATGACTTCCGAGAGCCTGGCTCAAGCCATTGCCCGCACCGGCAACGCCGTCGAGCTACTGCGCAACCAGGACTGGCCGTCGATCACGTTCCCGATCAAGCCGGAGTTCACCAACTGGCGCGACGAACAGCGCGCCTGGTCGTCGACCGTAGCGATCATGGACCAGTCGCACCACATGACGCAGCTCTTCCTCGGGGGAGCCGACCTCATCCCGATGCTCTCGGCGATCTCGCCGAACACCTTCGCGACCTTCCGCGCCGGCATCGCCAAGCAGCTGATCAGCGTCAACCACGACGGCTACCTCATCGGCGACGGCATCCTGTTCTACAACTCGGATGACGTCGAAGGGCTCGTGCTCATCGGTCACCACATTCTCATCGACTGGGTGCGGTTCAACGTCGAGAAGGCGGAGGCCCTAGGCAAAGACGTGCACCACCGCCTCGAAGCCAACTCGGCGATGCGCGGCGGCGTGGACCCCACCTTCTACCGCTACGAACTGCAAGGACCCGAAGCCGACAAGGTGATGGAAAAACTCTGGGGAACCATCCCCGAGGTGAAGTTCTTCCACATCGGAGATGTCGAGATCGCCGGCAAGAAGGTCAAGGCGCTGCGCCACGGCATGGCAGGCCAGCCGGGCTTCGAGTTCTACGGCCCCTACGCCGACGGCCCCGCAGTCATCGCCGCGCTCCAAGAAGCAGGCACCGAATACGGCATCACGATGGTCGGCGCGAAAGCGTACTCGTCGTCGCCGCTCGAGTCGGGCTGGGTGCCGACCCCGTTCCCGGCGATCTGGGACGACGACTTCGCCGAATACCGCGAGTGGCTGCCCGCCGCCCGCGCCGGCTCTATTGGCGGCTCGATGTACTCGACCGACGTGCATGACTACCAGTTCACGCCGTACGACCTCGGGCTCGGTCGCTCCGTCAAGTTCGACCACGACTTCCACGGGCGTGAGGCACTCGAGAAGATCGCCGCATCTCCCGCGCGACGTAAAGTCACGCTGCTGTGGAATGCCGAGGATGTCGCATCCATCGTGAAATCGCAGGTCGAACCCGGCATCCCCGCGAAGTTCCTCGACTTCCCGAAGGCGCGCTACGGCTTCTACCAGATGGACCGCGTCGAACGGGCAGGCAAGCTGGTCGGCATCTCGACCGACGCCGGCTACATCGCCCACGACCAGCTCTATATGTCGCTCGCGACCCTCGACAACGACGTGCCCGAAGGCACGGTCGTCGACGTGGTCTGGGGTGAAGACCCGATCTCGCAGAAGCCCCAGGTCGATCAGAAGCATCGCCAGGTGAGCATTCGCGCCACGGTCGCGCCCGCGCCGTACCACGACTACGCGCGCAGCGTCTATCGGGCGAACGACTAGCTCGCGGGGGTCAGCGCGGGGAGCCCAGCCACGAGGACGGGGGCGTTCGCGTTGAGGAGCACCTCGTGCACGACGGTGCCGATCGGCGAACGGTCGACACCCGTCGACCCTGGTCCAATCACCAGGAGCGCTTTCGTGTGCGCGGCATCGAGCAGCGCCGCCGAAGGCGCCCGGGTCGACCGCCTGGCCTGCACGATCAGGTCGGGGTAGCTGGCGCGCACGTGGGCGAGCGCGGTTTGCAAAGGACGAGCGTCGATGACTCCGCCCTCGCCCGCGGGGCCGGCGTGCAGGAGAGTTAACTCGTCTCCGCGGGTCACCGCCTCCCGTGCGGCGAGTTCGGCAATGTGCCGTGCAGTCTGTTCGCGATCGATTCCGGCAACAACCCCGTGGCGGAACCGCACGTCGGTGCCCGGGATGACCGCCACCGTGCAGCTACTGGCGGCGGCGATTTGCACACTGAGCGAGCCGAGCACCCGACCGCTGCTGAAACCGGTCTTGTGCGTGCCGACCACCAGCACGTCGTCGGGGCTCGCGAACCGGGTCAACTCCCAGGGCGCCGACCCGTCAAGGAGCGCGGACTGCACCTCAAGCTTCGGCTCCTCCGTGCTGAGGCGGGCCTTCGTCGCGGCGAGGAGCCGGCGCCCGAGGTCGGTCGCCTCGGCACGGAAGTCGGGTCCCATGCGACCCGCCTCGGCGTCAACGACGTGAGCGATCACCAGGGGCGCGGCATCGCGGCGTGCGCGGGTCGTCGCCCAGACGAGAGCCGCGTCGGACGGTGCCGATCCGTCGATGCCGACGATGTAACGCATTCGAGGACCTCCTGCGGTCGCTGTGCCTGATCTTCGCCCCGCCCCGCGGTTCGCCCCAGGGACCTAGGTCCCTCGGGTAGCTACACTCGGCGGGGATGGCCAATGGATTGGCGTTCCCGGATGCACCGCGGATCCGCGAGTTGCTGCGAGCGACGCGGGTCGTCGTCGAGCAGATCGAACTCGACCTGGTGCTGCGCACGATCGTCGAAGCGGCGGTCTCACTCTCCGGGTCGCGGTACGGCGCTCTCGGAGTCATCGCTCCGACCGGTGGGCTCGAGCAGTTCGTCCATGTCGGGATGGCGCGGGAGCTCGAGGGGCGTATCGGCCACCTCCCGGAAGGGCGCGGCATTCTCGGCGCTGTGATCGACACGGGTGCCTCGATCCGTCTCGACCATCTCGGTCTCGACGATCGTTCCGCCGGCTTCCCGGCCCACCACCCGCCGATGGACTCCTTTCTCGGGGTGCCGGTCGTCGTGCGCGGCGAAGTGTTCGGCAACCTCTACCTGACCGACAAGGTCGACGGCCCGTTCACCGCCGAAGACGAAGAGCTGGTCGAGTCGCTGGCGGCGACCGCAGGAATCGCGATCGACAACGCGCGACTCTTCGACGAGAGCCGTCGCCGCGAGCGGTGGAGCGCCGCGCTCGCCGAGATCAACGTCACGCTGCTCTCCGGCGACGGAGAAGACCCGCTCGCCGTCGTCGTCGAAACCGTGGCGGCCGCAGTCGGCGCCGAACTCGTCTGCCTCGTACGTCCGCAGGGCGACGAGTTGCTCATCGAGGTTGCCCGCGGTGACGGCGCGCTCGCCCTGCAGGGAACTCGAGTTGCGGCGGAGGGCTCGCTCGTGGTGCGAGCACTCGAGAGCGGGGGACCGGTCGTCGTCGAGTCGCTGGCGCACCCGCAAGGGGGAGGTGGCGGCTACGGTCCGACGGTCGCCGTCCCGCTGTTTGCCGACGGGCTTCCGCTGGGGGCGCTCACGATCTCTCGTCCCGTCGGCAGCGATCGGTTCAGCACCGCTGACCTCGAGATGGCTGCCGAGTTCGCCCGCCAGACCAGTGTCGCGATCGCGTTCGCGCGAGCCCGCCTCGACCGCCAACAGCTCGAACTCGTCGAAGAGCGCACCCGAATCGCGCGCGACCTGCACGATCACGTCATCCAGCGGCTGTTCGGGGCCGGGCTTGCCCTGCAGTCGGCAAGCGGTCTCGCCGACCGCGCGCTCGCAGCGCGAATCGCCGAACAGGTGGACGCCATCGATGCGGCGATCTCCGAGATTCGCACCGTCGTGTTTACCCTGCAGTCGCGTTCGACCGCCGCGCGGGACGGTTTGCGGCACCGGGTACTCGACGTCGTTGCCGCGGTCGCCCCGGCGCTCGGGTGGAGTCCGCGCCTCGGCTTCGTCGGCGCTGTCGATCTGTTCGTCGATGACGACCTTGCCGACGACATCGTCGCCGTCGTGCGGGAAGGGCTCGCGAACGTCGTGAGACACGCCCGTGCCGCCGGCGGCTCGGTGCGCGTTGCGATCACCGATGGCCGCCTCGTCGTGACCGTCGAGGACGACGGCGTTGGGCTGCCCGAGCGGGTCGAGCGCTCGAGCGGGATCAGCAACCTGGCCGACCGAGCGGTCGCCCGTGGAGGCACCTTCCTGTTGGCCCCGGTCGACCCACACGGGACGCGTCTCGAGTGGTCCGTCCCGTTCGCCGAGGAGGCCGGATGACGCGCGTGTTCCTCGTCGACGACCACGAGATCGTGCGGCGCGGGATCGCCGAACTTGTCGACGCGGAGCGCGATCTCGAAGTCGTCGGCGAGGCCGGCGACGTGCGACAGGCGCTGGCGCGCATCGCGGCGACGCTCCCCGATGTCGCGGTGCTGGATGTGCGCCTGCCTGACGGCAACGGGATCGATCTCTGTCGCGAGATCCGGTCGCGTCACCCCGAGATCGCGTGTCTCATCCTGACCGCCTATGACGACGACGAGGCGGTGCGATCGGCGGTTCTCGCGGGAGCGGCCGGCTACGTCGTGAAGGACATCCGCGGTCAGGCGTTGGTCGAAGACATCCGCCGGGTTGCCGCCGGTAAGCGCCTGTTGCCCGCAGCGGCGGGTCGTCGGGTGGTCGAGTCGCTCGTCGCGACGCCCGCAGCGCAGGCCGACCCGGGGCTCAGCCTGCGCGAACGGCAAGTGCTCGAGTTCATCGCCGACGGCCTGACCAACCGCCAGATCGCCGAACGACTCGAGCTCGCCGAGAAGACCGTGAAGAACTACGTCTCCGGGCTGCTCGCCAAACTCGGCCTCGAGTCGCGGACGCAGGCAGCCGTCTACCGAGTCACTAACCGACGGGCCGACAGCCAGTAGCGCGCGCCCTGTCGACAGCGGTGGCTGTCGAGGACGATCATTCAATACCCTCCCGACCGAGGAGGCGGCCGGTGATGACCCGCGGAGTGATCTGCACGTAGTTGAACTTGGTGGTGACGGTCAGCGTCTCGAGGCCGAGCACGCCTGAGCTCTCGATCTCATCGTCGGCGTCGAGCCGGCGGGCCACCCCGCGCACGACGACGCTCCACCGATGCCGATCATCGATACCGTCGACCTCAAAGGCGACGATGGGATTGTGAACGATGTCGGCGAGCTTCGTGCCGGGAGCCGAGCGGAACAGAATCGTTCCGCGGTTGACGAGGTAGTTCACCGGAAAGATGTCGACGCCGTCCTCGGCGACGACCGCGAGCCGACCGAGACTCTCGCTTCGCAACAGCTCCCAGCAGGCGTCGTCGCCGATCGTGCGAACCGCGTGGGCGGTGAGGGATGCCGTCATGGATCCTCCTTCGTAGACCCCAGTCCAGCGGCACAGGCCATCAATGGCGAGAGCCGAAGGTCCCATGGCTTCCAGGTGGCGGGACTTTCGGCACTGGGCGGCGATGGGGGCCCGGGGCGAACCTGAGGAGGGAAGGGAGCATCATGTACCGCATTAGTGTCGGGGTCGACCCCCGAAACGCTGCCTCCACCACTGTCGATTGGGTCTCCCACTGGCACCGGGCGCAGCACGCGCAGCTCACCCTCGTCACCGCCTTCGATTACCTGGTCGAGGAGGTCGATGAGGATGCCACCCGGCTTGAACGTGAAGCGGCGCGCCTCCAGGCCGCCCTTCCCGACGCGGTCGTCGACACCGCGATGGCGGACGGCAGTGTTCCGGGGGTGCTCGCGCGTCGAAGCCGGGTCACGGATCTGCTTGTCATCGGGTCGCACCGCACGCGGCACGCGCGTTCGGTGCTCACCGGTCGGCTGCCGCTGCGCATCGCCGAGCATGCGGCGTGCCCGGTCATTGTCGTTCCCGACGACTGGCAACGACGAACGGGTTCTGTCGTCGTCGGCCTCGGCGACGACGAGTCGTCGGACGCCGCGATCGCCTTTGCTGCCGGCGAGGCTGGGGATCTCGGCGGCGAACTCCGCGTGTTGCACGCCTGGTGGCCCCCGTCGTCTGCGGCGGACGGGTCGCCACTCATGCTCGATCAGATCGCACTGCGAACCAAGCACGGCGAACGCCTGGCCGAAGTCGCCCGTCGAGCCCGAGAGCGGTGCCCAGCCGTCCGCGAACACCTTCACGAGGGTGCTGCAGGGGGTGCCCTCGTCGCGCTCTCAGCCGACGCCGCGCTCGCCGTCGTGGGTACCCACCGCACCGGCCCGATCGGGGAGTTCCTCGTCGGCTCGACGGCAGCGAGCCTCATCCGCGACAGTCGCACCCCCGTGTGCGTCGTGCCCTCTGGCTGGACGCAGCCCTAACCCACGCGAGTGGTCGGGGGCAGGTCATCGAGCATCGCTACCTGCGCCGCGACCAGTCGTCGTCGCGCAACCTCGATCGCTGTCCATTCGGCGCGGTCGACTTCGGGAAACGACTGCCGTCGACCCGACCGTGGCGGCCATTCGAGCTCGAACAGGTTGCTGTGAATCTCGGCGGAGTCGAACGCGCCCCCGTCGGCCGCGAAGACGGTGAGGGTCTTCCCCGAGGAGTAGCGGTACTGGCCGAGTTCGACGTAGTCGAGCGCGGGAGCGGCAACACCCATCTCCTCGGCAAACTCCCGCCGCGCCACCGCGAGCGGATCTTCACCCGCCTCGAACTCGCCTTTCGGGATCGACCAGGCTCTGTCGTCCTTTCGCGCCCAGAACGGCCCGCCCATGTGGGCGATCCACACGTCGCGTCCGGTCGCGCCGTCGCGCCATAACAGGATGCCGGCGCTGCGCGGAGTCACGCTCCCTAGGCTAGGTGGGGGACCGCACGGGAATCACGAGAGACGGATTCGGGTTGAATGGTGACATGACAACTAGTAGCTCGCACATCCCGCTTGACGGCCTCGAACTCGGCCTCGACACCTTCGGCGACGTGAGCGTCGACCTCGAGGGAAACCCGGTTCCCTACGGGCAGGTCATTCGGAACGTCGTCGAACAGGGTGTGCTCGCCGACTCTCTGGGCATCGACTTCTTCGGCGTTGGCGAGCACCACCGCGACGATTTCGCGATCTCAGCCCCCGAGATCGTGCTCGCCGCAATCGCGGCTCGTACCGAGCGCATCCACCTCGGCACGGCCGTGACCGTATTGTCGTCCGACGAGCCGGTGCGGGTGTTCGAGCGCTTCGCGACCCTCGACGCGATCTCGATTGGGCGCGGCGAGATCATCCTCGGGCGCGGCTCGTTCACCGAATCGTTCCCGCTCTTCGGCTTCGAGCTCGCCGACTACGAGCGGCTGTTCGACGAGAAGATCGACCTGTTGCACGCGCTCCTCGCCGAAGGGCCGGTCACCTGGGCGGGCTCGACCCGCCCGGCTCTCGTGAACCAGCAGGTATATCCGAAGACCGAGTCGGGTTCGATCCGCACCTGGGTCGGCGTCGGCGGGTCGCCGGAGTCGGTGGTGCGCGCTGCACGCTACGGCTTCCCGCTCACTCTGGCGATCATCGGCGGTGCTCCCGCGCGGTTCGCTCCCTACGTCGACCTGTTCCACCGCGCGCTCAGCCAGCACGAACAGCCCGACCTGCCGGTCGCCGTGCACTCTCCGGGCTTCATCGCCGATTCCGACCAGGAGGCTGCCGACATCCTCTGGCCGCACCAGAAGGCGATGTTCGACCGCATCGGCAAGGAGCGGGGCTGGGGTCCGATGACCCGCGATGACTTCGAGCGAGAGATCGCGGAGGGCGCCCAACACACCGGCTCGCCCGAGACGGTCGCCCGCAAGATCGCTGACACCGTGCGCACGCTCGGCATCCAGCGCTTCGACCTCAAGTACTCGGCCGGCACCATCCCACACGAGCACCAGATGCACGCGATCGAGCTGTACGGCACCGTCGTCGTGCCCCGCGTGCGTGAGCTGCTCGCTCAGGATCCGCGGGAAGCGCTCGAGGCCGATCCGACCTCCTGAGCGCTCTTAAGCTCAGGGACATGCCGACCGGTCCCTTCACCCGATTACGGCGCGGTCGGCGCGGTCCGGCGGGCGAGGAGCTATACCGCGTCCGCCGCGTGCGCGGCATGCAGTACTTCACCAGCAGGCAGCAGCACGACGACCTCACCATCGTCGTCGAGCGCTTCCCCGGACCGGAGCAGGTCGCCGCGCGCACCTACGTGCTGGTACACGGCATCGGCGTCTCGTCGCGCTACTTCCACCCGCTCGCCGCAGAGCTATCACGCACCGGCCGGGTGTTCCTCGTCGACCTGCCCGGGTACGGTGCGGCGCCCAATCCGGGCCGTGACGTCACCCTCGCCGATCATGCGGCGGTGCTCGCCGGGTTCCTCCGGGAAGCCGACCTGCGCGGCCCGGTGATCGTCGGCCACTCGATGGGCACGCAGGTGGTCTCCCTCCTTGCGGAGCGGTATCCCGACGTCACCGACACCGTCGTCATGATGGCGCCCACGATGGTGCCGTCGGCGCGCGGGCCCTGGACAGCGATCGGTCACCTGTTGCTCGACGGGACGCGGGAGCCGCTCGCGGTGTGGGGGATCTCGGTGGTCGACTACGTCGTGCGCTGCGGGCTGCCGTACCTGCTGCGGCAGATGCCGCACATGCTGCGCGACCGGATGGAAGATCGTGTCGGGTCACACGGCGCGCGCACGCTCGTGATCAACGGCGACCGTGACCCCATCGTGCCGAGCGACTGGGCAGCCGAGCTCAGCACCGCGCATCCGCACGCCGAGTTCCGGCAGGTGCGCGGCCCGCATGTCATCATGCACACGGACCCGGTGATGATCGCGCGACACATTTCCGACTTCGTCGACGCGGGGGAGCGGTCGTGAGGCGGCGCGATCACGCTCGGCACCTGCTCGGCGACTACCCGAACGCGATCCGGATGCGCGGGCTCGGGTTCGCGGCGCGCGTGCCCGCGTCCTACGCCGCGGGTGGCGGCCGCCCAGTGGTGATCGTTCCGGGAGTTTTCGAGCGGTGGAACTTTCTGCGGCCCATCGCGAACCGGTTGGCTGAGGCCGGGCATCCGGTGCACGTCATACCCGAACTCGGGATCAATGCCGGCCCGATTCCGACGGCCGCGCGTCGCGTCGGCGCGTTCCTGGCGACCCGTGATCTGCGGGGCGTCGCGCTGGTCGCGCACAGCAAGGGCGGGCTCATCGGCAAGGCGGCGATGCTTGAGGATGCCGACAGCCGCATCGATCGCTTGGTCGCCGTCGCGACGCCGTTCGCGGGATCTCGGATGGCCTCCTTCACGGTCGTGCCGGCACTACGGGCGTTCCGGCCCGCACATCCGGTCATCCGAGGGCTCGTTGCGGAGCGCGAGGTGAACGCGCGGATCACGTCGATCTTCCCGTCGTTCGATCCGCACATCCCCGAGGGCAGCGCCATCGAGGGTGGCACCAACGTGCGCCTCGACGTTGTCGGGCACTTCCGCGTGCTCGAAGAGCCCGCCACGATCGACGCGGTCCTCGCGGCGGTCGAACGGTAGGTAGTTTCTAGAGCGCAACCACCATCTGGTTGCCGGCGAGCACGAGAAGCACGACATCGATGAGCGCGGCGACGATGACGAAACGAAACCCCCACCGGTTCTCCCGCAGTGTGAACACGACGGCAGCGACCGAGGCCGCGAGGGAGAGGCCGAATCCGAAGAGTGCGACCGGCGAATCCAGCCCGATCCCGAGGGTGAGGGCGATGGCGGCCCCGGACAATGACAGACCCCCGAGCAGCGTCGAGCCGACCCGACCGAGGCGGTGCGGCAGACCGCGCACCCCGGTGGCCGCATCGTCGGCGAGGTCGGGCAGCACGTTCGCGACGTGGGCCGCGATCCCCAATAGTGACCCCGCGAGCACCGCCCACCAGGCCGCGAGAGCCGGAACGGGCAGCGCCAGGGTCGCCAACATCGGCAACAACCCGAAACTCACGAGGTAGGGCACCGGGGACAGCGGTCGGTGCTTGAACCAGGCGTTGTACGCCCAGCCGCCGCCGAGCGCGACGAGGTGCACGATCGCGAACGGGATGCCGAGGGTGAGCGAGGCAAGCACGCCAAGCCCGGCTGAGGTGAGGGCTGCCGTCCGCACCGCGGACACGGCGATCTCCCCGCGGGCAACCGGCTTGTCCCGGCGGCCCGCGTCGCGATCCCGCGCGGCGTCGAGCCAGTCATTGGAGAGCCCGACCGAGAGCTGGGTGAACGCCATCGTCAGCCCGAGCAGCGCGACCCGCAGGGGGTCAAGGCCGACGGCGACGCCGAGGAGCACCGTGATGAGGGTCACCCCTGCCGACGGCCCCGGGTGGGACGACCGAAGAAGGGGGCCGATCATCCGCATCGACCCAGAGTAGGGCCGAGGGCTAGAGTCCCGTCATGGCACGACGGCGCGCGATGGCGGTGGTCGTTGTGCTAGCGGTGGTACTCACGGGTTGTGCCGGGGGCCCGTTGTCGCTGGTTTCCGGTCCGCCCCGACCGTGGGCCGTTGCCGAGACCGTCGTGGTCGACCCGGTCGAGGCGTATGTCGGTGCGCGTCTCGCCGCGATGACCCTCGAGCAGAGGATCGCGAGCCTGATCATGCTGCACGTCGCCGGCGTCAACCCAGGGCCGATCCGTGGGGTGATCGATGCCACGGGGGTCGCCGGAGTCATCTACATGGGCGACAACGTTGCGTCGGCCGAGCAACTCGCCGCGACCACCGCGGCCCTGAGCGCCGACCCCGGGCTTCCGGTGCTGACGGCGATCGACCAAGAGGGTGGGATCGTGGCTCGGCTGCCCGACAGCGGCCCCGGAGCGTCGGCGCTGCGCACCCAGGACCCGTCGGCGACCCTCGCGGCGTTCCAAGCGCGCGCCGCCCTGGTCGCCTCCGCCGGGGTGACCATCAACTTCGGGATCGTCGCCGACGTCACCGGCGATCGACGCTCGTTCATCTACTCGCGCACGTTCGGCGCGGATGCCGCATCGGCATCGCCCCGCGTCGCCGCCGCAGTCGAGGGTGAGCAGGGCGTCGTCTTCTCGACGCTCAAACACTTTCCCGGCCACGGCTCGGTCGCCGGTGACTCGCACACGAGTGTGCCGACCACGGCGATGAGCGCCGACGAGTGGCGGGCGACCCAGGCCGGCCCGTTTGCGGCCGGGATCGACGCAGGCGCCGAGTTCGTCATGTTGGGGCACTTGCGCTACAGCTCGATCGACGGCGCCCCTGCGACGCTCTCCGCGGCGTGGAACGCCGTTCTGCGTGACGAGTTGGGCTTCGACGGCATCATCGTGACCGACGACATGTCGATGCTGGAGCACTCGGGTGAGGCGGCGTTCGCCGACCAACGTGCCAACGCCGTGGCCGCGATCGCCGCAGGCGCGACGCTGCTGCTCTACGTCGGGCCGGTGGATGTCGGCGGCGTTGTCGCCGCGGTTGCGGCCGCGGTGCGGGATGGCCGCATCCCGATGGCGACGATCGACGACGCCACGCGTCGTCTGCTCGAATTCCGTCGTGAGCTGTCGGATCAAACCGGGCCGTACGTGCACTGCGGCGAGGAGTGCCGCGCGCTCATCGGCTAGGTCGTGCGAACGAGCGGCAGCCCGAGGTGGTCCGCGTAGCGACCCGCTGCGGACGTCAGACGCCCGGGTCGTCAGTCGAGCGGGAGCGTCGGGAGCTGGGTGTCGGCCTCGTCGGAGCTGACGACGTAGGTGGGGCCGGTCTGGTCGGGGGCGGCCTGCGCGGAGGTGGGCGACACGGCGAGCACTCCGCCGATGGCGATGGAGACGACGCCGAGGGCGAGGCCGGCGGTGGCGAGGCCACGGAGCGCGGTGAGCCGCGAGCTGCGATGCATCCCGAACAGCATCATGCCGAGGGCAACCAATGCGGTCACGCCGGCGGCGACGATCACGGCTGCGTACAGACCGGAATCGGGCGCGTTCGCGGGCGCGGCGAGTGCCGTGGCGGCGACGAGCACAGCGGACATGCTGGGCTGTTCCTCTCGGGGGATAGGAACCGCTAGGTCTGGGGGACCGATTCGGCCGGGGGAGGCCGACTGCGGATGAAGCGTGGCGTTTCCGGTGGGGACCGGGCTGTCTGTCCACCCAAAGGGGGACACCAACTCTGATGAAGTTACCGCGCGACGTGAGCCGTAGTCAAGGATGCCGAGCCCCCGTCTTCGGGGGCTACAGCAGCCCGAGTTCGCCGAGTTGCGCGCTCAAGCCTGCGCCGTCGGGCGCATACACCCAGGGGACGGTTTGCGGCCCGTGCGTCGCGGCCGGCGCTCGCCCACCAGCCAGCACGGCCTCGCCGGGCGTCAGGCGTCGGATCGCGACCGCGCGAACGTGGTCGGGATGCCGCTGTGCGAAGTCGCCGTAGATGCGCTCGTCGTGCTGGCCGTCATCACCGAGCAGCAGCCAGCGAATGCCCGGGAACTCCTGCGCGAGTCGTTCCAGGCTGAGTCGCTTGTGCTCGGGTCCGCTGCGGAACCACCGCTCGTGGTTCGGACCCCAGTCGGTCAGCAGTAGCGCGCCGCGCGGGTACAGGTTGCGGGAGAGGAAGCGGGTGAGGGTCGGCACGACGTTCCAGGCGCCGGTCGAGAGGTAGACGACGGGTGCGCCAGGGTTCGCGCGAACGAGCCGTTCGTACAGCACTGCCATGCCGGCGACGGGGGTGCGGGCGTGCTCGTCGAGCACGAAAGAGTTCCAGGCGGCGAGGAAGGGCCGGGGGAGCGCGGTCACCATCACGGTGTCGTCGACGTCGGATACCACCCCGAAGGTCGCCGCTGCATCGACGACGAACACCGGGAAGTCCACTCCGTCGTGACCGTCGATCGAGAGCCGCACCGTCGACCACCCCGCGGGGAGTTCGACCTCGAAGCGAGCGTCGATGATCCCGCCGCGGTCGCCGCGTACCACCCCGGTGGCACCCGGCGCCGTGACCGTGACCACGGCATCCCGTACCGGAATCGAGGTGAAACTGCGCCAGCCCCGCACGCTCTTGAGCCGATCGGCGGGTGCAAGCCCCGGTTTTCGCAGCACGACTCGGCCGAGCACCCGGATCCAGCCGCCACCCCCGTAGCCGACGAAGGGCACGACGGTCGGCACGCGCCCCCGCCACCGGCCCCACTTCGCGCGCAGCCCGTGGACCACATCTTCGAGGCGAGTGGCGAGTCGCAGCACCGGTCTCGCCATATCATCAGTGTGTCACGGGCCGATGCCAGGATTCCTCGACTGCGACGGGGCTAGAATTGGAAGCCGATCAGTCTGAGGAGAATCCAATGGCACAGACACACCTGGAGGCTCCGCGAGTCGAGGGGACCGCGATCATCCGCAACGAGCCCGTGCAAGCGCGCAGCGCCGCACGGCTGACCGCACTACTGGATGCCGCCGCGCACGTCGTCCACGAGATCGGCTACGAGCGGCTCACCACCGCGATGGTCGCCGAACGGGCTGGGGCATCGATCGGCACCGTCTACCGCTACTTCCCCGACCGGATCGCCGTGTTGCAGAGTCTCGCGGCTCGAAACGTCGAGCGCACGAGCGGCTCAACCGTCGCCGCACTGATGGACCCCGCCCACACCGACTGGTTCTCGGCTCTCGGCGCGGTGTTCGACGACATCAAGGTCGCCTACCGTGATGAGCCGGGCTTCGCGTCGCTGAGGTACGGCGACGTGCTCGACCTGCGCCCCGCGACCGGCAGCCCTGCGATGCAAGGGTTCGCCGACGGCCTCTTCGACGCCCTCGTCACCCGCTTCGACCTCGACGGTTCCGATGCCGCCCGCTTGGCGTTCTCCGCGGTCGTCGTGGCGACGGATGCGCTGACCGCTCGCGCCTTCACGCGCGACCCCGAGGGCGACGAAGACTACCTGCTCGCCGGGGTGGCGACGGCATCCGCTCTGATGTCGCCGTTCTGGCCGACGCCCGTGAACTCCGCTTAGGCGGAGGCGCTTTCGCGCCTCCGCGCGGTCCCAGCCCCGACGCCCATCTCGGGCGTCGGGTCACTCGGGAGTGTTCGCGTCGCCGTCGCCGGCGCGGTCCCAGTGCCGCGACTCGGAGCGTTCCAACAGTTTCTTCACCACGAAGATGACGACCACAAAGAGCACGATCGCGCCGACGAAGAGGTAGCCCGCGAAGTGCAGCGAGCTCGCCAGGTCGCGATACGAGACCGCCGCGACCGACCCGAAGGTCACGTAGGCGAACGCCCAGAGAACGCAGGCCGGCGCGGTCCAGGCGAGGAAGCGGCGGTACGGCATGTTGCTCATGCCGACGGTGACCGGCACGAGCGAATGCAGCACGGGCAAGAAGCGCGACACGAACACCGCGATGCCACCCCGGCGGTCGACGTAGTTGGCGGCACGTTGCCAGTTGCGAACGCCGATCCGCGACCCGAGCCGTGAGTCCCGGATCTTCGGGCCGAAGAAGCGCCCGAGAGCGAACCCGACGCTCTCGCCGCCGAGCGCACCGAGGATGACCGCGACGAGCAGTGCGACGTACTGGGTCGGGGTCTCGACACCCGTGGCGGCGACGAGCACGATCGTGTCGCCCGGCACGATGAGTCCGACGAGAAGCGACGTCTCGAGGAAGATCCCGAGCCCCGCGAGCAGTGTCCGGGCGACCGGATCGACGCTGCGGACGAGGTCGAGAATCCACAGCAACACCTCGTTCACGGTGCCGCCTCAGCCTCCGGCAGCGGACGACGGAGCGCGTCGAGGCGCCGCTGCCAGGCGCTCCGTCGCCCGGGTTCCTCGGCGACCGAGGGCCCAGCGATCCATTGCGTGACGATCCGGATGCCGTGCAGCGCGTTGAGGGCCCACACCTCGCACCCGTCGAGATCTTCAGGCCGGGCCGACTCCCGCAGGATGTCGACCCCGGTCGCCGTCGCGAGCGCGAGCACGCTGCGCAGCGTCACGCTGTCGATGCGCTCGATCGCATCCTCGGGAATCGCGAGCGCGTCGCCGCGCCACCAGGCGAGGCAGGTGGTCGAGCCGTCGGCGATGTACCCGTCGCCGGTGAGGATGACGGCATCCCCGGCGCCCTGGTTCTGCACCGACGTGCGCAGCCGCACCATCGCCTCGAGGTCGGGACCCTTGAACCGAGGAGCGGTGCGGGGGTCGCGGCCGATGTGAGTCGCGAGCACGATCGAACGCGAGCGTTCGGGGGCTTCGCGTAGCCGGAAGAGCAGTTGTGGCTGCAACATTTGCGTGCGTAGCTCCACCCGCGGGAACCAGTCGCCGGTGCGCGGGATTGCGGCGATCGCGGCATCCCAAAAGGATCCCGGGTCGAGCTGCTGGTACCGGCCACGAGGAATCGAGGTCATGAACCGGGTGCGGTGCAGGTCGAGGGCGAGTACGTGACCGTTAGTGACCAGCCACGAGTCGGCGGCCTCGATCGTGGCCGGCAGGATGTCGCAGTCGTCCCGAGGTTCCAGGATGCCGCGCCGTCCTGAGCCTGCCGAAGGGTTCTCCCACCGAGAGGTGATGACCACGCTCATAGGATCAGGCTATGCGTCGCCGACTGCTGCGCCATCACCTCGCCGGCCGGATCGACCCCGAGTCGGCGTTTCGTGCCGTTGCGGCGGGCCCTTCGACAGGCTCAGGAGGGATCGGAGACGACGACGTGTTCTGGCTCGACAGCGGCAAGCACGGAGTGCACGTGCTCGGGTCGGGGGTGCGCATCCTTCCGGAGCGCGGCGCCGTGCTCGACACCCTGCGCGATGAGCTCGAGCGGGAGCCGATCGAGCTCTACCGCTCCTACCCGGGCTTCGACGGCTTCCGGCTGGGCGTGGTCGGATGGGTCGGCTACGAGGTGCGCGAAGAAACCACGGGGGTTGCGGTCACTCGGCGTGCCCGGCATCCCGAGGCGGCGTTCCTGCGGGTGGACCGCGCGCTCGCGATCGACGTCGAGGCGGGTACCGCCGACCTGCTCGCGCTGGGCGACCGCTGGTCGGGCGAACTCGCGGACTGGCGCGACGACCTCGTCGCCCGACTCGCCGACCCGCCCCCGGCATCCGCGCGCCCGGCGAGCGACGCGACGGTGCGTTGGCGTGACGACGAGGCGACCTATCTGGCGAACGTGCGGGCGTGCCTCGACGCGATCCGGGAGGGCGAGACGTACCAGATCTGCCTCACCACGACAGCTGAGGTCGACGGTTCCTTCGACGACGTCGCGTCGTACCTCGCGCTACGCGCGGCATCCTCGAGCCATCACGGCGGATTTCTGCGCATCGCCGGCACGAGCCTGCTGTCGGCAAGCCCCGAGCGGTTCCTCGAAGTCGACGCCGAAGGAATGATCCGAACCCGCCCGATCAAGGGCACCCGGCCCCGCGCGAGCATCCAGGTCGCCGATGAGGAACTCGCGGCCGAACTCGAGGAGAGCGAAAAGGAACGCGCCGAGAACGTCATGATCGTCGACCTCATGCGCAACGACCTGTCACGCGTCTGCGAGATCGGTTCGGTCGCCGTGACCAGCCTGCTCGCGGTGGAGAGTTACCCGGCCGTGCATCAGTTGGTGAGCGAAATCGAAGGACAGTTGCGCTCGGGGCTCACCGCGGTGGATGCCCTCGGCGCCTGCTTCCCCGCCGGCTCGATGACCGGGGCACCGAAGATTCGGGCGACGCAGATTCTCGACACCCTGGAGGCCGGCCCGCGCGGCCTGTACGCCGGCACCTTCGGGTTCTTCGGCTACGACGGGCAAGCCGACCTCGCGATGGTCATCCGCTCGATCGTGATGGATGCCTCGGGCGCCTCCGTCGGCGCGGGCGGCGGTATCACGGCGCTCTCGGTCCCCGACGAGGAGTACGCCGAGATGCGCCTGAAGGCCCGGGCTCCCCTCGCCGCCCTTCGCGTCCGCTCGGGGAACGTCTGACCGCGCGGTCGCGTTGACTACGCTGGACGGGGCCTTCGGGCCACCGATGAGGAACGAAGAGGCAGCGCGTGCAGCACGACAGCAACCCCGATCACGACCCCGCGAACGACTACGACATCGACCGGATTCAGGCCAAGTGGCTCGCCCGGTGGGAGGAGTCGAAGCCGTTCGAGGTCGCCGGTGTGCCCGATTCAAAGCCGCGCAAGTACATCCTCGACATGTTCCCGTACCCGTCGGGCGACCTGCACATGGGTCACGCCGAAGCCTTCGCCTACGGCGACATTGTCGCGAGGTACTGGCGCCAGCAAGGTTTCAACGTGCTGCACCCGATCGGTTGGGACTCCTTCGGCCTGCCCGCCGAGAACGCGGCGATCAAGCGCGGCGTCGACCCGGGCGAATGGACCTACGCGAACATCGCCCAACAGAAGGCGTCGTTCATCCGGTACGGCGCGAGTTTCGACTGGAGCCGCGAACTCCACACCTCAGACCCCGAGTACTACCACTGGAACCAGTGGCTGTTCCTGACGCTGTACGAGAAGGGCCTCGCCTACCGCAAAGACAGCTGGGTCAACTGGGATCCGGTCGACCAGACCGTACTCGCCAATGAGCAGGTGCTGCCCGACGGCACGTCGGAGCGCTCTGGCGCGATGGTCGTGAAGAAGAAGCTCACCCAGTGGTACTTCAAGATCACCGACTACGCCGACCGGCTGCTCGACGACCTCAAGCAGCTCGAAGGCTCATGGCCGAGCAAGGTGCTCGCGATGCAGCGCAACTGGATCGGGCGATCGACCGGAGCCGAAGTCGAGTTCGAGGTCGAAGGCCGTGAGGCAAAGATCCCGGTGTTCACGACGCGCCCCGACACGCTGTTCGGTGCCACGTTCATGGTCGTCGCGCCTGACGCCGACCTCGCCGCCGAACTCGTCGCCGACGCGTCTGAAGAAGTGCAGACGGCGTTCGCCGACTACCTCGAGCAGGTCCAGCGCTCCACCGAGATCGAACGGCAGGATGCCTCCCGCCCGAAGACCGGCGTCTTTCTCGACCGGTGGGCGATCAACCCCGTCAATGGAGAGCGGCTGCCGATCTGGGCGGCCGACTATGTGCTCGCCGACTACGGCCACGGCGCGATCATGGCGGTTCCGGCACACGACCAGCGCGACCTCGACTTTGCGATCACGTTCGACCTGCCGGTACGCGTCGTCATCGACACGAATGCTCCGGTCACCGGTGCGATCCCGGTCATCACGCCGGAGATGCTCAAGTCGGGCGAGATTGCCGAGCTCGACCCGAAGAGCACCGGCGAGGCGCTGCACGGCGACGGCCGGCTGATCAACTCCGGTCCGCTCGACGGGTTGAGCAAAGCGAACGGTCAGCTCAGGATGATCGAGCTGCTCGAAGAGAAGGGTGTCGGCCGCGCCGCGAAGACCTACCGCCTGCGCGACTGGCTCATCTCGCGGCAGCGGTTCTGGGGCACGCCTATCCCGATCCTGCACGCCGAAGACGGCACGCTGCATCCGCTGTCGGAGTCGGAGCTGCCCCTGCGGCTGCCCTCCACCGAAGGCCTCGACCTGAAGCCGAAAGGCACCTCCCCGCTCGGTGCCGCAACCGACTGGATCGAAACGACCCTCCCCGACGGACGACCGGCTCGTCGAGACCCCGACACGATGGACACCTTCGTCGACTCGTCGTGGTACTTCCTGCGCTTCCTCAACTCGACCGACCCTACGAAGGCGTTCGACCCCGCCGAGGCCGCCAAGTGGGCGCCGATCGACCAGTACGTCGGCGGCGTCGAACACGCCATCCTGCACCTGCTTTATGCCCGCTTCATCACGAAAGTGCTGTTCGACCTCGGCTACCTCGACTTCACCGAACCGTTCAAGGCGGTGCTGAACCAAGGCATGGTGCTCATGGACGGCACCAAGATGTCGAAGTCGAAAGGCAACCTCGTCGAATTCGCGAGCGAGCTCGACGCGCACGGTGCCGACGCCCTGCGGCTGACCATGGCGTTCGCTGGACCGCCGGAAGACGACATCGACTGGGCGGATGTCTCGCCCACCGGTTCCGCGAAGTTCCTGGCCCGCGCCTGGCGTATCTCGGGCGAGGTCACGTCGAAGCCCGACATCGCGTGGAAGGGCGGCGACCGTGCTTTGCGCCGAGCGACCCACCAGTTGCTCTCCGACGCCCCCGGCCTGCTCGAAGCGTTCAAGTTCAACGTCGTCGTCGCGCGGCTGATGGAACTGGTCAACCTCATCCGCAAGACCATCGACACCGGCCCCGGCGCGGGCGACCCCGCCGTGCGCGAAGCGATCGAAGTTGTCGCCGTCGTGGTCTCGCTGTTCGCCCCGTTCACGGCGGAAGACATGTGGGAACGCCTGGGCTACACCGACAGCGTCGCCTTCGCCGGGCTGCGCAAAGCCGACCCGACGCTGCTCGTCGCTGACCAGGTGACCGCGATCGTCCAGGTCGACGGCAAAGTTCGCGACCGGCTCGAGGTTTCACCGCTCATCGACTCTGGTGAGCTCGAGTCTCTCGCCCGTTCGTCTGAGAACGTGTTGCGGGCGATCGGTGACCGCGAGATCGCGAACGTCATCGTGCGGGCTCCTCGGGTTGTGAACATCGCCACTCGGTAACTCGGGGTCCTTCCAGCTCCCTTCGTTGTCGCGATGTCCCCAGCTCGTCCGGGGGTCTCCCCGCTGGGTCTTGGCGGATGCCTAACGTCCTGGGGTGAGCGCGACTTCCGGCCCCGACCCGCGCCGCGCCCGCGCGAGACGGATGGCCGGGGTCGCGCTCACCATCGTGCTGGTCGGGCTGGGCATCGCAGTGTTTGCTACGGCGGTGACTCCGCGCGGCTCGACGACCGTCATCGCGCCCGATGACAATGTCACTGCGGCTCCGGTCGCGTCGGCGATCTACGTGCACATTCTCGGACAGGTGGTGCGGCCGGGGCTGTACGAGTTGCCCGATGGCTCCCGAGCGGTGGATGCTGTCGCCGCCGCGGGTGGGTTCACGCCGCAGGCCGACGCGGCGGGGCTCAATCTTGCGCGGTTCGTGAGCGACGGGGAACAGATTGTCGTGCCGGCGATCGGGGAAGCGGCGGCGGGGGCTGCGCCGGGTGTTGCCGGGGATGGGCGGGTGAATCTCAATACCGCCGACGCCGCGACGCTCGACACGCTGCCGGGGGTGGGGCCGGCGACGGCGGCGAACATCCTCGCCTGGCGGGAGGAGAACGGGCGCTTCGAGTCCGTCGAAGATCTGCTCGACGTGGGTGGCATCGGCGAGGCGAAGCTCGACGCCATCCGCGATCTGGTGACGGTGTGAGGGCATTTCCCGCTCGTTGGAGGCTGCTGCCCGCCGCGGCGCTGAGCTGGCTGGCCGCGGGGGTCGTCATCGGGGTGCCGGATGCGGCCCCCGCGGCGACGATGATCGTCGCGGTCGTCGCGGGCGGGCTTGCCGTTGCGGCACTTCGGGTGCGCACCCTCGTTCTGCCGGCCGTCGCGGCGGGGGCCGCCACGCTGGTGCTCGGTGCTGTCGCCATCGCGGCGCCGGCGCGTGCCCCCGCCGACCTTCTCGAGGCGGCGGAGTCGGGGCGCTCGCTCGAACTCGAAGTGGTCGTCGGCGGCCGGGCCGAGGAGGATCGCTTCGCCGGAGTCATTGCGGGCACCTCGGCACCGGTGCTCGTGTTCGCCGACCCCGGAACGTCGGTACCCATCGGGTCGACCGTCGC
>NZ_JANMSQ010000153.1:0-5763 GCF_031389465.1 Pseudolysinimonas sp. | reverse complement strand
CGGAGCCGGTCGGCCCGGTGACGAGGATCATCCCGTAGGGCTTGGTGTACGACGCCTTGTAGACGGCCGCGTTGCGGTCCAGCAACCGCAGCTGCTCCATCCCGAGCCCGGTCATCGAGTTGTCGAGAATACGCATGACGACCTTCTCGCCGAACACCGTCGGCAGGGTCGCGACGCGGAGGTCGATCTGCTTGCCGCCGTGGATGACCGACATCCGGCCGTCCTGCGGTTTGCGTCGCTCGGCGATGTCGATGTCGCTCATGATCTTGAGCCGCGAGATGACGCCATTTTGAATGTTCTTGGGCGCGCGCTGCATCTCGTGCAGCACGCCGTCGATGCGGTAGCGCACATGCATGTCACGTTCGGCGGGCTCGATATGGATGTCGGACGCCTGGTCAGAGATGGCCTGGCTGATGAGCAGGTTGACGAATCGCACGATTGGCGCATCGTCTTCGCTCGGCTCGGAGGCGAACGGAACGAGGTCGCTCCCCGCAGGGCCGTTCTCTTCGACGATCGCCGTCGTCAGTTCGCTGAGCTCGCCGTCGGAGCGCACCAGGCGGCTGATCGCCGCGAGCAGATCGCTGCGCTCCGCGACGACCGGACGTACGTGCATCCGCACCGCCGCCCGCACGTCGTCGATGGCGAGCACGTCACGAGGGTCCGCCATCGCGAGCATCAGGCGGTCGCCGTCGCGCCCGATCGGCAGCACTTCGTAGCGCTTCAGCAGCTGCATCGGAACCAAGGCGACAGCCGAGCGGTCGACCGGGTACTCGGTGAGGTCGACGAACGGCAGCCCGAGCTGCGCGGCGCGGGCAGAGGCGACCTGACTTTCGGTGACCACGCCACCGTCGACGAGTTCGCGCACGTGTGCTTCGTCGGTCTGCGGATCACCGGTTGCGACATCAAGACTCGTGATCGGCATGAGGCCACGAATGATGAGGATCTCTGACAGGGAGGTCATCGTCACCCCCTGACGACACTCACGCCCACCGTTCCCCCCGAACCGGTGTGCGCCGAGGGCTGCGGATGTGTCCCTCGTTGGTTCGAGGCTAGGAGCGAGGGGCCCCGCCCGACAGTCCCGCTTTGGGGGGGCTTGCTCAGCGCGGTCGTCGCATCGCGAACCAGGTGCCCACGACCGCGATCGCGGCAAGCACGACCGCGACGATGACAAACGGGCTGGTCGCTTGCTCGGCGAACAGCCGGAACGATCCCAGCAGCGCAGCTCCGATGATCACGAGGTAGACCACCGCCGCAGCGGCGAGCGCACCGATCCACGGCGTACGCGCGCGAGCGGTGAACCCGACGGCCAACCAGACGGCGCTCCCGGCGAGGGCGAGCCCGACCAAGCCGATGAAGGGCGGCGCTGGAGTCTCCACCGGATCCCGATCGAGCACCACAGCGAGGATGCCCGCAACCGCGAAGCTGCTGGCCGCCCAGGTGACCGCGACCAAAAGGGCGACGAAGAGGCTATGCCGAAGTGGCGGTTTCTCCATCGGGCGCCTTCTTGTCGCTTTGCTCGGCCTCGAAAGCCTCGCGGTCGGCGCGGTTGCGTTCCTTCACCTTCCCACCGCGAAGCGCGATGAGCAGGCCGACCCAGATCGACACTTCGCGGGCGACGAGTGCAGCCGCGACGACGAACGGGCTCGTCGCGAAGGTCAGGAACCCGGCGTCGGGATCGCCGGCGAAGCTGTTGAGCAGCAGCAGCACACCGACCGAACCGAAGTAGACGATGACGGCGACCAACAGGCTGCCGAGCACATGTACCCACCATGCGGCGCGGTTGAGCAGCAGCACGACGAGCACGAAGCCGATCGCGAAGAACAGCACCGGCACCCAGAATGACGCGTCCCGGATGAACGCTCCGAAGCCCGCCGACCGGAACGGCTCCGCGACGATCGTGCCGAGCAGCAGAGCCGCGACACCTGCGTAAGCGACGGCGAAGACCACGGCGCCCAGCAGGGCCAGAAGGGACCCGACGATGCGGTTGCTCCGTGGCCTCGGCGGAGTCGGAGTGCTCACGTAGACGACACGTTCGCCGGCCAGCGGCGACTCGACCTTCTCGTTGGTCAGGGTCGCGGTCGCGGTCGCCGACTCGCTGGTGGGGGCCTCCTCGACGACGATCTCGTCAGGTTCGTCGACATCACTCGGCTCGACGACGATCTCATCCGGCGCCGCAGCCGCTGGGGTGGGCCGCGCGGACTCGTCTTTCGCCTGGGCCATGGAAGGCTCCTCTCGTCTGCCGCCAGCCTAGCTGCGCAGCTCAGTCGTAGATGCTGTCGCGACGTCCCAGCTCGATCGCCACGAGGACGACCTCGGAAATTCGGACGTCCATGATCACTCGGTAGTCGTCGATCCGAAAGCGCCACAACCCGGCCAGCGGTCCGCTCAGCGGCTTCAGGCGCTGCCGGGGGTCCTCGAGCTCGGCGAGCGTGAACGGACGCATCAGGATGCGGCGCTGAGTCTGACGATCGAGTCGCATCAACGCCCGATCGAAGTCTCGATCAGTGAGAAGCGTCCAGGTCACTCGGCGTCGCCGTCAGCGTTTGCGAGCTCCTCACGGGTGAAACCGAGGTCGGCGGTCAGCGAATCGATCGGCCGTGCCCGGCGACGTCGGAGTGTGGCTCAACCGCAAACGCCGAAGCCCCCGCTCACGTGGAGCGGGGGCTTCGGGTTGAGGTCTCGACACGCCGCCCGGAAGGGGCGGCTACTCGACCTGACCCGGTGAGGGCGCTCTTAGCGCCCTCACGCGGGTCAGTTGTACGTGCCCGGCGAGAAGTCGTCGGACGAGAACGAGTCGAAGTCCACGAACGACAGGTCGCCCTCGGTGAAGGTCGAGTCGTCGGCGAAGATGCGGTTCGGGTAACGCTCCGCCTTCGCCTCCTCGGTGGCCTCGACCGTCACGTTGCGGTATCGCGGAAGGCCCGTACCGGCTGGGATCAGCTGACCGATGATGACGTTCTCCTTGAGGCCGAGCAGCGGGTCGGACTTGCCTTCCATGGCGGCCTGCGTGAGCACGCGGGTCGTCTCCTGGAAGGACGCGGCCGACAGCCACGACTCGGTCGCGAGCGACGCCTTGGTGATCCCCATGACCTCTTCACGGCCCGACGCGGTCTTCTTGCCGTCGAGCAGCGCAGCACGGTTGATCTCGTTGTACTTCGAACGGTCGACGAGCTCACCCGGGAGCAGGTCGGTGTCGGCGTGATCGACGACGGTGACCTTGCGCAGCATCTGCCGCACAATGACCTCGATGTGCTTGTCGTGAATCGGCACACCCTGCGAGCGATACACGCCCTGCACACCATCGACGAGGTGCTTCTGCACGGCACGGCTGCCCTGCACGCGCAGCACCTCCTTCGGGTCGAGGTTGCCGACCACGAACTGCTGGCCGAGCTCGACGTGCTGACCGTCTTCGACGAGCAGCGTCGAACGCTTGAGCACCGGGTAGGCCTTCACCTCGTCGCCGTTGTCGGGCGTGAGGATGATGCGGCGCTGCTTCTCGGTGTCTTCGATCTCGATGCGACCCGCCGACTCCGCGATGGGCGAAGCGCCCTTCGGGGTGCGCGCCTCGAACAGCTCTGTGACACGCGGCAGACCTTGCGTGATGTCATCCGCACCGGCCGAGCCGCCCTGGTGGAAGGTACGCATCGTGAGCTGGGTTCCGGGCTCACCGATCGACTGCGCGGCGATGATTCCGACCGCCTCACCGATGTCGACGAGCTTGCCGGTCGCGAGCGAGCGGCCGTAGCACGCCGCGCACACGCCGACGGCGCTCTCGCAGGTCAACACCGAACGCACCTTGATGGTCTCCACGCCGGCGTCGATCAGCTTCTCGATCAGCACGTCGCCGACATCCGAGCCGCCTTCGGCGACAACCTTGCCCTTGGCATCCAGCGCGTCGTCGGCGAGCGAGCGCGCGTAGACCGCGTTCTCGACATTCGCGTCACGCGTCAGCTCACCGTCGACCATTGCGGCGATCGTGAGCTCGAGGCCCTTCGTCGTGCCGCAGTCGTCTTCGCGGATGATGACGTCCTGGGCGACGTCGACGAGTCGACGCGTCAGGTAGCCGGAGTCCGCGGTCCGCAGAGCGGTGTCGGCGAGACCCTTGCGGGCACCGTGGGTCGCGATGAAGTATTCGGCCACCGACAGACCCTCGCGGTACGAGGAGATGATCGGACGCGGGATCGTCTCACCCTTCGGGTTCGCGACCAAGCCGCGGATACCCGAGATGTTACGAACCTGCAGCCAGTTACCACGAGCACCCGACGACACCATCCGGAAGATGTTGTTGCCTTCGGTGTACGCCGCCTGCATGGACGCGGCGACCTCGTTGGTGGCCTCGGTCCAGATTTCGATGAGCTCGCGACGGCGCGACCCGTCGTCGATCAGACCCTTGTCGTACTCGCCCTGCACCTTCGAGGCACGCTTCTCGTGCTTCGCGATGATCTCGGGCTTGTCCTTCGGCGTGATGATGTCGGAGAGCGCGACGGTGACGCCGGAACGGGTCGCCCAGTGGAAGCCGGCGTCCTTGATCCGGTCGAGCGCCGCCGCGACCTCGACCTTGGGGTAGCGCTCCGCGAGGTCGTTGACGATCGCCGAGATCTTGCTCTTGTCGGCGACGGCTTCGACGTACGGGTAGTCCACCGGCAGCGTCTCGTTGAACAGTGCGCGACCGAGACTGGTCGTGAGCAGCACCTGCGAACCCTGCACGTGACCCTCGGGCACTTCGCCTTCGGCGTAGTACACGCCCTCGACGCGGATGCGTACGACGGCGTTGAGGTCGAGCGAGTGCTGGTCCATCGCGAGGATCGCCTCGGCGACGCTCGAGAACGCGCGACCCTCGCCGGTCGCCCCCTCCTTGACCGTGGTCAGGTGGTGCAGGCCGATGATCATGTCCTGCGACGGCAGGGTGACCGGGCGACCATCCGACGGCTTCAGGATGTTGTTGCTGGCGAGCATCAGGATGCGGGCCTCGGCCTGAGCCTCGACCGACAGCGGAAGGTGCACAGCCATCTGGTCACCGTCGAAGTCGGCGTTGAACGCGGCGCAGACGAGCGGGTGCAGCTGGATGGCCTTGCCCTCGACGAGTTGCGGTTCGAACGCCTGGATGCCGAGACGGTGCAGCGTGGGCGCGCGGTTCAGCAGAACGGGGCGCTCGCGGATGATCTCCTCGAGCACGTCCCAGACCTGCGGGCGCGACCGCTCGACCATGCGCTTCGCCGACTTGATGTTCTGTGCGTGCGACAGGTCGATGAGGCGCTTGATCACGAACGGCTTGAACAGCTCGAGCGCCATCTGCTTGGGCAGACCGCACTGGTGCAGCTTCAGCTGCGGGCCGACGATGATGACCGAACGGCCGGAGTAGTCGACGCGCTTGCCGAGCAGGTTCTGGCGGAACCGGCCCTGCTTGCCCTTGAGCATGTCGGAGAGCGACTTGAGCGCGCGGTTGCCAGTTCCCGTAACGGGGCGGCCGCGGCGGCCGTTGTCGAACAGTGCGTCGACGGCCTCCTGAAGCATCCGCTTCTCGTTGTTGACGATGATCTCCGGCGCACCCAGGTCGAGGAGTCGACGCAGGCGGTTGTTGCGGTTGATCACGCGACGGTAGAGGTCGTTCAGGTCACTGGTTGCGAAGCGGCCACCATCGAGTTGCACCATCGGGCGCAGCTCCGGCGGGATGACCGGAACGACATCGAGAACCATCGCGGCCGGCGAGTTGCCGGTCTGCAGGAACGAGTTGACGACCCGCAGACGCTTGATCGCGCGGAT
>NZ_JANMSQ010000130.1:0-1629 GCF_031389465.1 Pseudolysinimonas sp. | reverse complement strand
TCGGCTCCGGCAAGGTAGCCGAGTTCGGCCGCGGCGATGGCGGTTCCGCGGTCGTTGTGCGGGTGCAGCGAGAGCAGCACGCTGTCGCGGCGGGCGAGGTTGCGCGACATCCACTCGATCGAGTCGGCGTAGATGTTCGGGGTGGCCATTTCGACGGTCGCCGGCAGGTTGATGATCATCTTGCGGTCGGGCGTCGGCTGGAAGTGCTCGATGACGGCGTTGCAGACCTCGAGGGCGTACTCCAGTTCAGTGCCGGTGTAGCTCTCCGGCGAGTACTCGTAGTAGATCTGGGTGCCCGGCACGGTCGCCTCGTACTGCGTGCACCAGCGCGCACCCTGCAGAGCGATCTCGAGGATCCCGGCCTTGTCGGTGCGGAACACGACGTCGCGCTGCAGCACGCTCGTTGAGTTGTAGAAGTGCACGATCGCCTGCTTGGCACCCTTGATCGACTCGTAGGTGCGCGCGATCAGCTCTTCGCGAGCCTGGGTCAGCACCTGGATGGTGACGTCATCCGGGATCAGGTTCTCGTCGATCAGCTGCCGTACGAAGTCGAAGTCGGTCTGACTGGCCGACGGGAAGCCGACCTCGATCTGCTTGTAGCCCATCTTCACGAGCAGCTCGAACATGATGCGTTTGCGCTCCGGGCTCATCGGGTCGATGAGCGCCTGGTTGCCGTCGCGGAGATCGACGGCGCACCACATGGGTGCGCGTTCGATGGTCTTCGTCGGCCACGTGCGGTCAGGCAGGTCGGTGGTGAACTGCGCAGAGTAGGGGCGGTAGCGATGTACCGGCATCCCGGAGGGGCGCTGTGTGTTTCTCATGGTCTCTGGGTCTCTCAGGTCGAAAAGTTTGTCAGCCGACGACGAACTCCGCGACGAGGGAGGCTAGGAAACTAGACCTCGTCGCGGCAGCTAAGAAGGAGCAAGCCGAAACGCACGAATCCAGGGTAGCACCGCTCGGATCGACGACTACAGTGAGGCTCGTTCACACCCTTTGGAGGCAACCCATGTCACGCACCCCTTTGCTCCGCGCGGCGCTCGTCGTCGCCATGGGCCTCAGCACCGCTGCACTGCTCAGCGGATGTTTCGGACCCGCTCCTGCTCCCGTTGAGACTCCCAAACCCACCCCCAACTTCGGCTCGATCGGCGGCGATGAGTCGCCGGTTCCGATCGAGACGGGCGTACCGATCGAACCCGTCGAACCGTCTGAGACCGGGTTCACCTCCGTCGTCGATGACCTCGGCGTGCTCACCGTCGCCGTCCCCGACGACTGGACCGAGGTCGACGGTCAGCCGTTCACGACCGACGCCGGCCAGGAATGGGCCGCGATCACCGTCTCGCCCGACATCCAGGCCTATTTCGACACCTGGAGCGTTCCGGGGCTCGAGATCGGCGCGACCGGAACCTCCGGGGTGACCGACGAAGGCTTGCTCGGTCTGCTCGCGTCGATCACCGAGATCTACGGCTCGTGTGAAACAGTCGTCTCGGAGGCCACGGCCTACGATGACGGCATCTTCACCGGCTTCGAGTCGGTCTTCGAGGGCTGCGGTTCCGACAACACGTCGGCGTTCGCGATCGCCAGCACGAACTCGGCAGGCACCCAGGCGGTGTTCGTGCGTGCGCAGATCAC
>NZ_JANMSQ010000125.1:0-3499 GCF_031389465.1 Pseudolysinimonas sp. | reverse complement strand
CCTCAGGAATCGCTGGCCGGCCCATAGACACAGTCTACTTGAATCTGTCAAAAAGATCAATCTGTCTGTAGCAGGCAGGTAGGTCTCCTAGGCAGAACTTCTAATGGTTCTTCTAATGGACCAGATGACAGAGGGTGATATCAGGCACCACCAAGCACTACCTCGAAATCACGAAAGACCAGCTAGATGGCATGAAATGATACAAGACACCACCACGCAGAATGGTCGTTCCACGGCTCATAACCCGAAGGTCGCAGGTTCAAATCCTGCCCCCGCCACCAAAAAGACCAGGTCAGAGGCCATCTCTGACCTGGTCTTGTCGCGTCTGTGCAACCACGTTGCAACCCGTTGCAACCCGAGGGCGGCGCCGGGCTCGCCGATCGGCCGCCAATCGACTGGGCGGCGTGACCGTGATGACGCGTCAGTGACAGCCGTCGACCGTGATGCCGGTGGGCGCCGCTCGGGCACTCGAACGTTCGAGTCGAGAACCCGAAGGTCGTCGATATCAGCGGAGTCGATCCTCGTACTCCTCGTCTGCGACGTGGTCGCCCCACGTGACGACTTGGCCGTTCTCGTCGGCTTCCTGGATCGCGACGTGCGCCATGAACCGGTCGGGAGTTGCGCCGTGCCAGTGCTCTTCGTTCGGTTCGATGTAGACGACATCTCCGGGACGGATCTCTTGGATGTGTCCGTCTCGGCGTCCGACGTAGCCGATGCCGTCGGTGACGTACAGGGTCTGTCCACGGGGATGGGTGTGCCACGCGGTGCGAGCACCGGGCGTGAAGCGCACGTGCGCGCAGCCAACGCAGGACTGCTCGTCGGGGTTGCGGATGTAGTCGATGTAGACGGTGCCGGTGAACCATGCCTCGGGGCCGATCGCGGTCTGGCCTCCGCTCTTGGTGAACTTCATGTTGCATCCCCTTCTCAGTCGTTCGTCGATGGAAGAGCTGAGCGAACGAGTGCGCGTCAGCCGACCATCGTGGGTGTGGTCAGGTGGTTTGGCCGCCGTCGATCACGAGGGCGTGTCCGACCGTGAACGCAGCTTCGTCAGAGCACAGGAAGGCGACCGCAGCGGCGATCTCCTCCGGGCGGCCCATGCGACCGATCGGCTCTTGGGCGATGACGTTCGAACGGCCGATGTCGCTGCCGCCCGTGAAGCGGTCCATCATCTCCGTGTCGATGATCCCGGGACAGATCGCGTTGATGCGGATGTTCGACGACGCGTAGTCGAGCGCGGCGGAGCGGGTGAGCCCGATCACGCCGTGCTTGGCCGCTGCGTACGCTGCCTGGCCGGCGAAGCCCTTCACTCCTGCACCGGATGACGTGTTCACGATCGCACCGCCTCCTCGCTGGAGAAGCAGCGGGATCTCCTGGCGCATGCAGACGAACACCGCTCGCAGGTCGACCGCGAGTATGCGGTCCCATTGCGTCTCGGTGATGTCGGCAGCGGCTGCGACGGGTTGTTCGATGCCTGCGTTGTTGAATGCGATGTCGAGCCCGCCGAACGCCTCGACCGTGTGCTCGAGGGCTCGTTGCAGGGCGTCGCTGTCGGTCACGTCGCAGGTGATGTTCAGCGCTCGTGCGCCGAGCGATTCGATCCGACGGACAGTCTCACTGTTCTGGTCGCCGTCGAGGCCGACCACGGCCACGTCGGCACCTTCTTCTGCGAGACGCACTGCGGTGGCTCGCCCGATGCCACTGCCGGAGCCGGTGACGAAGGCGACCTTGCCGCTGAATCTGTTGCTCGTCGTCATGTCTGGTCCTGTCGGATGCGTCATTGGGCGGTGTAGCCGCCGTCGACGGGGAGGGCAACACCGACAACGAAGCTTGCACCGGGGCTGCACAGCCAGAGGACGGCGGCGGCGATCTCGTCGGCTCGGCCGAGGCGGCCGATCGGCTGGTTGGCGATGGCGGCGTCGAGTTCGAGTTCGCCGCTGGCGATCATGCCGGTGACCATCGGGGTGTCGATGGTGCCGGGGCAGACAGCGTTGATGCGGACACCTCGGGGCGCGTACTCGAGTGCGGCGCTGCGAGTGAGGCCGATGACACCGTGCTTGGTGGCGTGGTAGGTGGCGCGCCCGGGCAGACCGACGAGACCGCCGAGTGAGGAGCAGTTGACGATCGCTCCGCTGCCCTGGGAGCGCATCTGGGCGAGCTCGTGCTTCATCGATGCCCAGACCCCGCGGAGGTTGACAGCGCTGACCCGTTCGAACACCTCGATCGGTTCGTCGGCCGCATCGCACGGTGGCACCATGATCCCGGCGTTGTTGAATGCCATGTCGAGCCGACCGAACGCTGCGACGGTCTGGCGAACGAGCGCGGCGACGTCGGTTTCGTCGCCGACGTCGCAGCGCACCCCTATCGCGTGGTGTCCGGCGCCGGTGAGCTGTTCGGCTGCTGCTCGGACTCTCTCGGTGTCGAGGTCGGCGAGGGCGACGGCCGCGCCCGCTCGGGCGAATGCCTCGGCGGTGACGAGTCCCATACCGGAGGCGGCGCCGGTGACGAGGGCGACCTGTCCGGTGAAGTCGTAAGTGACAGTCATCATCGTTGTCCTTTCGAGTTGTGTGCGGGTCAGACGGTGAGGAGCGTCTTAATCGCTCGTCGTTCGTCCATGGCTCGGTAGCCGTCTGCGGTTTGGTCGAGGGGGAGGGTGAGGTCGAAGACTTTGCCGGGATCGATCGCGCCGGTGGAGATCAGGTCGATCAGTGCGGGCAGGAATCGGCGAACGGGTGCCGGGCCGCCGTGGAGGTGGGCGTGGCTGAAGAACACTTGGTCGCCGGGGAGGTCGCCGTGGGTGACGCCGACGTAGCCGACATGGCCGCCGGGACGCACGGACCCGATTGCTTGCAGCATGGATTCGCGTGTGCCGACTGCCTCGATGACGGAGCGCACACCGAGTCCGCCGGTCATGTCCTTGACGAGTGCGATCGCGTCGTCGCCGCGTTGTTCGATCACGTCGGTTGCACCGAACTCGCGAGCGAGGTGCTGCCGTGGCTCGTGGCGGCTCATGATAATGATCCGCTCGGCGCCGAGCTGCTTAGCGGCAAGCACGCCGAGCAGACCGACCGCGCCGTCGCCGACGACCGCGACCGTCTTGCCAGGCCCGACCTCGGCGGCGACGGCACCGAACCAGCCGGTGCCGAGCACGTCCGACGCCGCGAGGAAGCTCGGGATCAGATCGCTCGACGGCACCTCGGGGGTGGCGACGAGGGTGCCGTCAGCAAGGGGCACCCGCATCCGCTCCGCCTGGGCGGCGCCGCCAGTACCCAGCACTTCGCGGTTGATGCAGGAGGTCTGGGAGCCCGCGCGGCAGATCTCGCAGGTGTTGTCCGAGGCGAAGAACGACCCGACGACGAACTGCCCCGGTCGTATGCTGGAGACCTGGTCGCCCACTTCCTCGACGATGCCGACGTACTCGTGCCCCATCGGTGCCGGTTCGGGGATCGGGTCGGCGCCGCGGTAGGGCCACAGGTCCGACCCGCAGATGCAGGTCGCCGAA
>NZ_JANMSQ010000096.1:0-4743 GCF_031389465.1 Pseudolysinimonas sp. | reverse complement strand
CATCGTGCCCGTGTTCAAGAACATGTTCGCCGACCTCGGGGGCCAGCTGCCGATTCCCACTCAGATCCTGGTGGTGATGTCCGAGAATGCGATCTGGGCCGTGCCACTGCTGGTCGTCGCGGGGGTCGTCTTCGCCGTCTGGTGGGGCAAGAACAAGCACACCGACCGGGTGAGGGCGGTCGTCGATCCGCTCAAGCTGAAGCTGCCGGTCTTCGGCCAGCTCTTTCAGAAGGTGGCGATTTCGCGCGTCACGCGCAACCTCGGCACGATGACGCGGTCGGGCGTGCCGATTCTGCAGGCTCTCGCGATCGTCGGGGACACCTCGAACAACTGGGTACTCGAAAAGGCGTTGCGCGAGGTTCAGGACTCCGTGCGGTCGGGGCGTTCGATCGCGGGCCCGCTCGGCGAGCATCCGGTCTTTCCATCGATGGTGGTGCAGATGATCGCGGTGGGCGAAGACTCGGGTTCGCTCGAGCAGATGCTGGGCAAAATCGCCGACTTCTACGACGACGAGGTGCAGTCCACCACCGAGGCGCTCACGTCGCTCATCGAGCCGCTTATGATCGCCGTCATCGGCGTGCTCATCGGCGGCATCATCGTGTCGCTCTACCTGCCGATGTTCTCGATCTACGGGCAGATCTCGGGCGGCTAGCCAGCCCCCGGACTGGGGGCGTGTTTTTGGCGTCTTCCCCCCCTTTGCGGGATTACGGCGCAGGGGGCGCACCACGCAACATTGCACCAGGGGGCCAGTTTTAAATGGGGGGCCGCCTGTCCAACAACTCGTTTCTAACGAAAAGGATAGGAATCTTGATCACTGCAATTCACAAGTCGCTCGCCACTAAGCGCGAGATGCTCGCCAAGGACGAGAAGGGCTTCACGCTCATCGAGCTGCTCGTCGTTGTTCTCATCATCGGCATCCTGACCGCGATCGCCGTTCCGGTGTTCCTCGGTCAGCAGGACCAGGCCCGCGACGCGGCCGCCAAGTCCGACCTCGGTGTTGCCAAGGTCGCCTACGTCTCGGCCGTCACGGCCAACGACGCCGTCCCGGCTGTCGCCGACCTTCAGGAGTTCGGTTACACCGCGAGCCCCGGCACCTCGGGCTTCGCGATCGACACTGCGAGCACCGTGTCGACCTTCTGCATCGAGGTCACCTCGGAAGCCGGCAACACGTTCAACATCACCGAGTCGACCGCGGTCGCCTCGGGTGGCTGCTAACCGGGTTCGCTGAACTCACTGGTGGGCCGTCGCTGCGGCGGCGCCCCACCTACCCGCTTTACCCGCACGATACGAGAGGGGGGCTCGATCGTCATGAACGTCCAACGCATCAACGAGCGACCCCGCTCGGACGCCGGTTTCGGCCTCATCGAGATCGTCATCTCGATGTTCCTGCTCGCGATCCTCGCGATGCTCTTTCTGCCGCTGCTGATTCAGGGTCTCAAGCAGTCGGCCGCGAACACCACGCTCGCCACCGGCACCCAGCTCGTCAACGAGCAGCTGCGCGCCGCGCAGGCCGCGAGCCCGGTCTGTTCCGACGTCTCGGCGTTGACCGGCACGAGCGACTTCACCGATCCTCGGGGTGTCGTCATCCGGGTCGTCACGACGGTCGGCACCTGCCCGGCGGGTGACGGCACGGTCTCCATCACGGTCACCGCCACCCGCACCGACACCTCGGATACCCTCGCGACCGCCTCGTCCCTGGTACTCGTCTCATGAACGCCCTGATCCGCCGACTGCGCCGCGACGACGGCTTCACGCTCACCGAGCTGATCGCCTCGTCGATGCTCTTCTCTCTCGTGGTGCTCGTCGCGGGCAGCATCTTCGTCGGCCAGTTCTCGGCCCAACAACAGGTGAGTGCGGTCACCACGTCGACGACGGATGCCCAGCTCGCCGGCACCACGATCGACACCGGCATCCGCAACTCGTCGGGCTTCGAGCTCACCGCAGTCGGATCCGACCAGATGCTCGTCGCACGCGTCGCGGGGGGCGGCACCACCCTGCAATGGGTCTGCCGCGCCTGGTACTACTCGGCGTCGGCGGACACGATCCGAATGACCTCCTCGACGCCGGGCACGCCGGTCGCTGCGCCGACCGCGTCACAGCTCGAGACCTGGACGCTGCTCGTCGACGGCGTCCACCCGGCGAGTGGCACAACGATCTTCACCGACGACGGCGACCGGGTCACCGTGTCGTTCCGCGCAGACACCGACGAAGACAACCAACCCGTGGCGATCGAACTGAGTTCGGCGCCGCTGGCCGGAGTGACGGAGAACACGACATGCTACTGAACCGCATCGCGTCAACGTTCCGTCGCCTCCGCACCGACGAGCAGGGGGCAGGGATGGCCGCTGTCGTCGGCCTCATGTCGGTGTCGCTGCTGACCACCTCGCTGGTCGCGACCTCGGTCGTGACGGCGACGGAGTACACCACGGTGACTCGCGCCGGGGTCGAATCTCAAGCGGCCGCAGAAGCCGGCATCGCCGTCGCACGCGCCGGCCTGCTGACCGGAACCTGCGTCTCGAATAGCAACAGCTACGCGAGCGCGGCGAACACCGTGCCCGAGTACGTCGCGACGATCTGGGTTCCGTCAGGGTCGTCGTGGGTGCGCGGCTGCCCCACGGGCACCGCGACGCAGGTGCGCATCCTCTCCACCGGCTATGCCGCGAACGACGGCGTGCTCGGGACTGACGGCAGAGACGAGTCGCACCTCGAAGTCGTACTGTCGTCGATCAGCGTTCCGTCGACGATCGAGGCGACCGGTCCCGCCATCTACGCCTACAACTCGCAGGGTTTCGGCGGCGGCGGAACGCTCGTCACGACCGGTGGAAGCGACGCGAGCATCCTGATCAAGGAGGGCGACGTCACCTGCACAGGCGGCGCGTCGGGTGATGCCGACATCGTCGTCAACAACGGCAACCTCACTGTCTCGGGCGGATGCGTCATCACCGGCAACGCGTACGCGAGCGGGAGAATCACGCTGCCCGGCGGTCCCGACATCGGCGGCAACGCGATCGCCAACGCCCTCACGATGAACGGCGGCAGTGAGATCGGTGGCAGCGTCTGGGTCAACCAAGACGTGACCCTCAGTGGTGGCGTCAAGATCGGCGGCAACGTCACCGCAGGCACCATGACATTCTCGAGCGGCGGTGAGATCGGCGGAAACGTGCAGACCACGGGCGCCGTGACCTTCAATGGTGGCGGCGGGGCGTGGATCAAGGGCAATCTGACGGCAGCCAGCTTCACGACCGGCAACGGTGGCACCGTGGAGAAGAACGCCTGGATCTACGGCGCGACGAGCGTCAACTGGGGAGCCGTGATCAAGGGCAACCTGACAACCAAGTCGTTCAGCAAGCCCGGAGGCAGCAACAGCGACTTCGTCAAGGGCACGCTCACGGTCGTTCCGGGCGGCCCTACGACGAGCCCGTACGCCACCAACCCCGCGAAGCCGGCTTGGCCCATCGTGCCCGACTGGATCAACTTCGACTACGACCCTGCCGACTGGTCGGGCTTCGCCATCGCGACGATCACCTCGAGCGGCTCGTGCAGCTACACCCAGGTGAAGAACGCGGTCGCGAGTTTCGCCGGGCAGAACGGCATCGTCAACGCACTCGGCTGCGTTGGCGGCGTCTCGATCGGTGGTTCGAATATCGTCACGCTGAATCAGGATGTCGCGATCTTCTCGCCCTCATACAACCTGAGCGGCGGCGGCGGGTTCACCGCGAGTCAGACCCGCAAGCTGTGGTTGATCACGCCCGACAACGTCGTCGAATCGCCGACCGCACCGACCTGCACGACGGGGGAGAACTCGTTCTCGGTAAGCGGCGGTTTCAGCTTTTCGAGCAACCTCCTCGTGATGATGTACACGCCGTGCAAGGTGGCGCTGGGCTCCAGCACCACCTTCACCGGTCAGGTGTTCTCCGGTAAAGCGGGCATCGCGGGGGGTGCGATGCTCACGTATACCGCCATCGGCCTTCCGGGCTACGACCTCAACACCGGGCTCAGCACAACCGTCGTGAGCACCGAAGCCGACCGCACCATCGTGTCCTTCCGCAACGTCGAGGAGGGAGACTGATGCTCGTCGTGCTCGTCGGAGCCTTCGGAACGTTCATCGGCTCCTTTCTCAACGTCGTGATCTACCGCGTGCCGCTGGGCAAGTCGATCGTGTCGCCGCCGAGCGCGTGCGGCACCTGCGGTCACGAGGTGCGGCCCTACGACAACATCCCGCTGATCTCCTGGTTGCTGCTGCGGGGCAAGTGCCGCGATTGCGCAACGCCGATCTCGGTGCGATACCCGCTCGTCGAACTCGCCGGCGCCGGCGCATTCGGGCTCGTCGCGTGGCGCTTCCTGCCCGAGGTACTTGCAGCCAGCGAAGCGGCGGGACTCGTCGACGGCATCCTGCAGCTGGTCGCTTACCTCTACTTCGCGGCCATCAGCATCGCGCTCGCTCTCATCGACCTCGACGTGCACCGCCTGCCGAACGCCATCGTGCTTCCCGCCTATCTGGTGGGTCTCGGGTTGCTCGGCGCGGCGGAGGCACTGACCGGGTCGTGGCAGCCGCTGGTCGTCGGCGCCCACGGCGCCCTCGCCCACGGCGGCATCTACCTCGTGCTCGCGTTGGTGCGCCCGGGCGGGATGGGCATGGGCGATGTCAAGCTGGCGGGCGTGATCGGCCTTTTCACGGGTTGGCTCGGCGTGCCCGAGCTGCTCGTCGCGACGATCGGCGCGGCTTTGCTCGGCGGCATCGTC
>NZ_JANMSQ010000328.1:0-1943 GCF_031389465.1 Pseudolysinimonas sp. | reverse complement strand
CCGACGTGCCGAGAGCGCGGGCGATGGCATGGTCCGACAGGCCATCGGTGAGCAGCCGCAACACGGACTCCCAGCCATCCGTAACGGTGCGGAACGGCATCGCGAGCGACCACTGCGTCTCGGCGACGTACGACAGCGCCGAAACGATCGACGGATGTCGAATCACCAGAATGCTGCCGGGTGCGCGATCCGCCCAGGTCAGTGGGATGGCCGCGTACACCCCGTCGTCTACACAGATCCAGTTCGGCACCTGGGGGAGCGTGCGGATCTCCATGCCCGCCGCCTCGAGCAGCTCGAGGGTCGGCTGTGCGGCCGGGTCAGCGCAGACTGAAGTGGGAAGGATGCCGCGCATCGCGATGTCGATTCCCGCCAAGGCATCGACCTCGCCGGCGCCGAGGGCGACGATGCCGCGCAGAACGGTGAGATCGGGGAAGAGGCAAATCAGCTGTCTCGGGGGCCCTTCCGACGCGAAGCGCGCCCAGGTGTCCCACTGAGCCCGGTAGCCGTGCACGATCTCTGCGGTGAGTCCGAATTCGGAGCCGGACGCGCCCAGTTCCCAGTCTTTCGTGATCGTGGGGAGGGCCCTGAGCAAATGGCCGACAGCCGCCGCGCTCGCCTGCTGCCCCGCGACGACGCGCGCCAGGATCGTCGCCACCGCAACGTCGGGCGAGATCGGCTCGATCGTGGTTCCGACCCGCCGCAGAAAACCGGCCCGCTCAAGGTCGTCGAGGATGTCAGCGAGTCGGGTGGGCGGCAGCGCAGCGTGTTCGGAGAGCTCGGCGACGGTCGCGGTGCGGGCCCGATACAGATGGCGCAACACCGTGAGCGTCTCGACATCGGTCAGCGCCCGCGTACCCGAATCTGCCACGTCATCCACTCTCGACTCGTCCCTGTACGGCAAATCGCGGCCCGTTTCGATCATCGTAGGCTGGCGGCATGGCGGCGACGTGGTCTCTGGGGTCTGCCCTGCGGGGGATGTTCTCGCGCGCCACGATTGACGACGAGACGTGGGACCTGCTCGAAGACGCTCTCATCTCCGCGGATTTCGGCCCCGACTTGACCGACGCGATCGTCGACGAGTTGCGCGGCAAGGTCGCGAAGTACCGCACGACCGACCCGGCCGACCTGCAGCGGATGCTGCGCGAAACCATCGAGGAACGGCTTTCCCGCCTTGACTCGACCCTCACCCTGTCGAACCGGCCAGCGGTCGTGCTCGTCGTCGGAGTGAACGGCGTCGGCAAGACGACGACGATCGGCAAGTTCGCGAAGTTCCTCACCAACTACGGCCGCTCCGTCGTGGTTGGCGCTGCCGACACCTTCCGCGCCGCCGCGGTCGAGCAACTCGCCACCTGGGCGGAACGCGGGGGAGCGACCATCGTGCGGCCGCAACAGGCGGGGCAGGATCCGGCATCCGTCGCCTTCCAGACCGTCGAGAAGGCGAGAGCTGAGGGCATCGAGATCGTGCTCATCGACACCGCTGGCCGGTTGCAGACCAAGAGCGACCTGATGGATGAACTCTCCAAGGTGCGCCGCGTTGTCGAGAAACTCGAGCCCATCGCCGAGGTGTTGCTCGTGCTCGACGCGACGACGGGGCAGAACGGCCTCGCCCAGGCGGAGGCGTTCATCGAACACGCCGGGGTGACGGGGCTCGTGCTCACCAAACTCGACGGTTCCGCCAAGGGGGGTTTCGTGCTCGCCGTGCAAGAGAAGACCGGCATCCCGATCAAACTCGTCGGGCAAGGTGAGGGCATCGGCGACCTGACCGGTTTCACCCCGCACGTCTTCGCCCAGCAGCTCGTCGGCTAGGTGTAGCGACCCGTGAGGTTGTGAACGCGGCAGGCGGGGGTGTGGCCTCCGAGGGCGCTGTGGGGTCGTCGGTGATTGTATTCCTCGAGCCAGTCGGGGTAGGTGGCGGATCGGGCTTCGTTGGAGAGGTAGGTGGT
>NZ_JANMSQ010000288.1:0-8170 GCF_031389465.1 Pseudolysinimonas sp. | reverse complement strand
GCGCGACGCCTCGTAGACGTCGTCTCCGACAAACCGGACGCTGAACACGTGGACGCCTCGGCCGAGGGAACCGGTCGGGATCTCGACCCTTCCGCCATCCTCCGCGGTCAGGGCGACCGTGCCAACGAGTACACCGCCCTTGTATAGGGAGACCTCCCCGATCGGAGCGGTGCCGTCGGCCGCGCGCACGAACACGTTCACGTCGACCGATGACCCGCGACGCACCAGGAACCGGTCGGGCCAGGCGAAGGTCGAGGTGTCGACGGGCTCGGCGACCTGGATCGGCACGCCGACCTCGGTACCGCCCGGACCGGCGATGGTGAGCGTCTGCGGACCCGTCACCCCGTCTGGGATCGTGATCGTGATCGTCGCGGCTCCCTGCTCGTCGAAGGCGTCGGTGATAGCGAACGTCACCGGTGCGGTGCCGAGAACGTCGCTCCCGAGCAGTACCGACGCGGTTCCCGAGGCGGGCCCGGCCTTGCTGAACAGCAGCGACGAGAGCGTCAGCGTCACCTGCTCGCCCGGCAGGTAGCCGGTGGATGTCGACGGCGCACTCAGGCGCACGCCGATCGCGCGCTGAGCGAGGTCGGGAGCTACCGGGGAGTTGGCCCCGATGTAGTCGACGAATGCGGTGAGGTCGACTCGGCCCGAATCGGCCTTGCCGGAACCTTGCGCGAGGGTGAGGAAGTTGTCGCCTCCCGCGGCCAGGAACGAGTTGGCGACGACCTTCACGACCGCGTCAGAAGCGAGCGGCGCACCGTCAAGCGTCATCGACGTGATGCGCGCTCCCGCGGCGGCGGTTGGGTCGTAGGTGTACTCGAACCCAGTCGACAGCCCCAGCTTGAGGAACGGGCGACTCGAGCTCGCCGGCTGCCACTGCTCCTCGAGCACCTGCCGCACCTGCGCTCCGGTGAGGTCGAACGTCACGAGGGTGTTCGCGAACGGCTGCACGAGAGCGGCCTCGCGGTAGGTGACGTTGCCCACCGGATCGTTCGCACCCGAGGACGCGTAGACCAGGTCGGCGCGGATTCCGCCCGGATTCATGACCGCGAGCTGCGTGCCGAGATCCTGCGTTGCCGCGAGCTGCGCGTCGGCGATCAGGTTGCCGATCGTGGACTCACTGCCACGGTTCTCTGACGTTCCGTTCGACTGCACGCCGCGGGTGATGTCTGTCGAGATCGACCCGAGCGACACGCCACCCAGCACGTTCGCGACCGCGGCGGCATCCGCGACGATTGCGGCCACCTCGGGGTCGGGAGGGTAGGGCGGCGACGTCACGACCGGCAGGATCTGCGACGAGATCGACAGCAGTTCGCCGGAGTCGGGGTCGACGCTGATCGTCGTGTGCCCGTACGCGATCCCGTACTCGCCCGACGAGATGACGGGGCGCGTGCGGTCGGTGCCGGCAATCGGAACGTCGTGGTCGTACTGAAGGTGCGTGTGCCCGGACACGATCGCGTCGATGTCCGCACTTGCGCCGGTCACGATCTCACCGAACGCCGATGCCGGGTCGGTCGCACTCGCGAGGGATGTGGTCGCCGCCCCCTCGTGGACGAGCAGGATGACGACATCCGCTTCGCCGTTGCCCAGGTCGCCGTCGGAGAGCGCCGCAGCGACCCGGTTGACCTCGGGGACGATCGGGCGCACCTCGATGCTGGCGATGCCGTCGGGGCTTACCAGCGACGGCAGCTCTTCGGTGACCGCACCGACGAACCCGATGGACACCCCACCGGTCTCGACGACCGAGTACTCGTCGAAGGCCGGGATGCCGCTGGTGCTGTCGTAGAGGTTCGCCGCGAGGTAAGGCCAGTCGGCCGCCTCGAGGATCCGGTCGTCGACATCATCGCGACCCTGGTCGAACTCGTGGTTGCCGAACGACGACACATCGAGCCCGATCTCGTTGAGAACGTCGATCGTCGGCTGATCGTCTTGGATGAACGAGGTGAACGTCGAGGCGCCGATGAGGTCGCCGGCGGCCGCGAAGATCGTGTTCGGGTTGGCGGCGCGGTAGGAGTTCACCATCCCGCCGAGCACGGCAGCGCCGGCGACGGGCGGGGCCGCCTCGATCCGACCGTGGAAGTCGTTGATGGTGAGCAGATCCACCTCGACGGGATCGGCCGCGAAGGCGGGTGACGCCGAGAGTGGGGCGACGACGAGCGCCGCGGCGGCGAGGGCGGCGACACCGAAGCGCGCGCGTACGGAACGGGGGGATGTCGACATGATCGTGTCTTCCGCTGTTGGGGCCGGAATCGGCGGTGGGGCTGACGGGATGGATCGGGTGTCGGGTTACCCCCGTTCGGGGGCCGCCTTCGACGCTACGTCGGCGCGACTCGAATCACAACCCCGATAACGTGAACGGGTGCTGGCGATCGTCATCGGACTGGCGAGCGCCCTCACCTACGGCGTCGCCGACTTCTTCGGCGGCCTCGCCGCGAAGCGCACGGCATCCGTCGTCGTCACCGCTTTCGCGGCGCTCGTCGGCCTCGTGGTCTTGCTGCCAGCCACGCTGCTGATGCCCGGTCGGCCGTCGTTCGACGCGTTCCTCTGGGGCGGGCTGAGCGGCATCACCGGGGCTGCGGCGATCTTTCTGCTCTACGCGGCGCTCGCGATTGGACCGATGAGCATCCTCTCGCCGCTCACCGCGGTGCTCTCGGCCCTGGTGCCGATGACCTGGGGGCTCGTCGGCGGCGAGCGGCTTCCCTGGTGGGGGTACGTCGCTCTCGGCGGAGTGCTCGTCGCGATCGTGCTCGTCGGCTTCGTGCCCGAGAAGGGTGCCGTTCGGCCGCGGCTGCGCGGTGTCGTCTACGCGACGCTCTCGGGACTGCTGATCGGCTGCTTCTTCATCTTCGTCGACCAGGCGCCCGCCGATTCTGGGCTCTACCCGATCGTCGCGAATCGCATCGTAGCCGGGTCGATCCTGTTCGTCGTGCTCGGGGTGCTGCTCGTGATCGCCCGGCGGCGCGGGGTTCCGCCGTTCCCCGGGTTGCGCGGCGCATGGGGGCTCATCGTCGCCTGCGGAATTGCGGATGCGGCGGCCAACGTGCTCATCCTCACCGGCCTGCGGATGGGCGACCTCACCGTGATGAGCGTGCTCGCCGCGCTCTACCCGGGCGGCACGATCGCCCTCGCCGCACTCGTGCTGCGGGAGCGGATCGCGCCCGTACAGTGGGTCGGACTCGTGCTCGCGCTGGCCTCCGCCGCTGTGTTGGCGATTCCCGCCTAACTACTCGGGCGGCGGGGGTAGGCGAGGCGCCGCAACGCCCACTCCGCAGGGCCGCGTTTGCCCGCGCGTTCGAGCACCGCGGCGAGCACGACCGTCACCAGCCAGGTCGCGACGGCGATGAGCGCGATCGTCCAACTCGACAGCTGGGCGCCGAGCCCAAGCCCCCAGGCGCTCATGAGCGGCGCGAAGACGACCGATTGGGCGAGGTATCCCGACAGCGACCGCTTACCGAGCGCCTCCAGCGCACCCCGCACGAGGCCCGGTGGGCGGGTGCGAACCCGCGCGGCGATGAGTCCGAAGACCGCCACGTAACCGAGCGCGCCGCACAGCCCGGCGATCGAGTTGAACCCGGCGAACGCCCAGTCGTAGAAACTCGGGATGCCGAACACACCGGCGTTCTGCAGGGCGACGATCGCACCGAACCCCCAGGCGATCGCGATGCCGCCGACGGCGGTACGACGCAGCAGAGGGAGGTGCTTCTCGGGCTCCTCAAGCACTCCCGCGCGCGCCGCGACGAGGGCGATGAGAATCGCGATCGGGATGATGAAAGCGAACAGCTGCAAGCCCGTCACCGCGAGCCACATGCCGAAGCGCAGCGCCATCGAGATCAGATAGCTCGGCTCGGCCTGGGCGAATCGGATGTCGAACTCCCCGAGATCGAGGGTCTCTGGTGGCACAAAGGCGGCGACCATCGCCGCCCCGACCGACGCCGCGATCGCGTTCAGAGCGACCAACCCGAGAAGGATGCCGGCGCACAGTTTCAGGATAAAGTCCCGCCGGTCGAGGAAGATTGCGACGATGACGAGGCCCGCGAGTCCGTAGGCCCCGATGACGTCGCCCATCCAGAGCAAGGCGGCGTGGAGCGCGCCGAAGGCGATCATCCACAGGTGTCGGCGTCGCAATAGCCGACGCGCGGTGTGCTGGTCGACGCCCGCCTCTGCCTGGCGCCGGTAGAGCTGCCAGATTCCGTAGCCGAAGAGGAACGCGAACATCGGGTACGACCGCCCGTCGATCGCGAAGAGCGAGATCGTTTGCACGACCAGATCGGCGCCCGAAGCACCCGGCGGGTGCGCTGACACCATTCCCGAGGCCTGGCCCCACAGGTAGAACGGGGCGTTCGCGATGGCGATGAAGAGCAGCAGCACGCCGCGGGCCAGGTCGGGAGCGACGACGCGCCCGGTGAGGGCGGCGGGGCGGGGCGCGACGAAGGTGGCGGTCATGCCCCCAGCCTGGCATCACCCCGCAGACGACGAATCCGCCGGTCGGGGGTGGGTGATCTCCCCCGACCGGCGGATGCGTCAATCTTGCTCGGTGTTGCTTAGCCGGCGAGGTCGGCGATCGCCTGGTCACCCGGGCGCACCGAGATCCACTCGGGAGTGATCTCAGCGCGAGCGAGCAGATCCTCGGTCTTGCGACGACGGTTGCGCGGCACGAGGGTCACGACGGTGCCCTCCTTGCCGGCCCGGCCGGTGCGGCCCGCGCGGTGCAGGTACGCCTTGTACTCGTCGGGCGCGTCGGCCTGGATGACGAGTTCGATGTCGTCAACGTGGATGCCGCGGGCTGCGACATCCGTCGCGACGAGCACCGAAACGCGGCCGCTCGTGAACTTCTCGAGCGCCCGGGTGCGGCGTGCCTGGTTCAGGTCGCCGTGGATGCTTTCGGCGCGGATGCCCGCGTCGTCGAGAAGGTCGGCGAGCTGCTCGGCGAACGCACGCGTGCGCGCGAAGACCAGCTTCTTGCCGGGGCCGGCAGCGAGCTCGATGAGCACATCCTGCTTGTCGCGCTGCTCGAGCAGGAACGCGATGTGGCGGATGTCGGACGAGGCCTGGTCTTCACCGGAGATCTCGTAGACGGCCGGGTCGACGAGGAACTCCTCGACGAGCGACGCGACCCCCGAGTCGAGCGTGGCCGAGTAGAGCAGCTTCTGGCCGCCCTGCGACGTGCGCTGCAGGAGCTCACGCACCGGCTCGAGGAACCCGAGCTCGCACATGTGATCGGCCTCATCCAGCACCGTGATCGTGACCTGCGAGAGGTCGAGACGGCCCTGCGACACCAGGTCACCGATGCGGCCGGGCGTGCCGATGATGATGTCGACGCCGCGCGAAATCGCGCCGGTCTGACGGGCGTAGGGCACGCCGCCGTAGATCTGCGTGGTGAACAGCCCCACGCTCTGCGCGAGCGGCTGAATCGTGCGGTCGATCTGCAGCGCGAGTTCGCGGGTCGGCGCGAGGATGAGCGCGCGCGGGGCACGGCCGGGCTTGCGCCGCTCCGTGGCACCCTTCTGCGACTGCAGCAGCCGCTCGACGAGCGGGGCACCGAAGGCGATCGTCTTGCCGGATCCGGTGCGGCCGCGGCCGAGAACGTCGCGACCCTCGAGCACCGACGGAATGGTCGCGGCCTGGATCGGGAACGGGGTGTCGGCGCCGAGTTCGGAGAGAACCCGCACCAGATTCTGGCCGAGACCGAGCTCGCCGAATCCGGTGCTCTGCATGTCGGTCACATCGACGGCCTGCGCCTCGAGGCGGGCGAGCACGACGTCGTCGGTCTGGTGCGAGGCGGGACGCTCGGTGCGGTCGCGATCGCGCGGCTGGTATCCGTCGCGACGCGGCGCGGCGTCGCGGTCGTAACGGGGGCGCTCGGTGCGGGGCGCGTAGCCCTCGCGAGCCGGACGCTCCGTGCGGGGCGCGTAACCGCGGTCCTCGCGGGGGGCCCGGTCGGTACGGGGGGCGTAGCCCTCACGGGCCGGACGTTCGGTGCGGGGCGCGTAGTCACGAGTCGGGCGCTCGGTACGAGGCGCGTAACCGCGGTCCTCGCGGGGGGCGCGATCCGTGCGGGGCGCGTAGCCCTCACGGGCCGGACGCTCCGTGCGAGGCGCGTAACCGCGGTCCTCGCGGGGCGCGCGGTCGGTACGCGGGGCGTAACCGTCGCGGGCCGGACGGTCAGACCGCTCGAAGCGGCCTCCGGCCTGCGGGGCCTTGGCGCGCGGCTCCCAGTTCGGACGGGTCGACTGACCGCGCTCGACGTCGTCGCGACGCTCCGAGGAGTCGGCCTGGCGCTCACGCACCGGCCTGGTGGCGGTCCCGCGCGGACGCACGGGCGACTTGCCCTGCGCGGCGCGCTGCTCGGTGCTCCAGCGGGCCTTCTTGGCTCCGCCGGTCGCGTTCTTGTTGCTGGCGCGCACGGGCGCGCCCTTCTTATTCGTGGGCATGTTGCTGTGTCTTCCGTTGCTCGTGTTCAGCGTGCGACGCGCGCGAAAAAGCGCCCGTCGAGAACCCGGGCTACATGGACCGGGGCCGTTTTCCTGAGGAGTTCCTCGCGCCTCGACTGAGTCGCGATCCGGCCCGCTCGACTGAACATTGGAGCTCGCGGCCATGCCGCGTGTCGAGAGCCGACCTAGCGACGATACAGGATTGCGCCCACGAACGAGAGCTATTTGCCCGAGATGGTCGACTTCATCTGGCAATAGTCGACCATCTCGGGCAAATAGCCGGTTCGCTTAGGCTTCCGGGATGCGCGTGGCGGTCGGCATCCTCGTGGCTCTCGGAGCCGCGCTGACGCTGGGCGCGTGCGCGCCGACGGGATCGAATGCCCGATCGATCGACCCGCAGATCGACGCGGTCGGCACCAACCTCGCCACCGATCCCGACGTGACGGTCATCCCCGACCTTGAGTATGGCGCGGTCGATGGCGTGCCCCTGTTGCTCGATGCCTGCCTGCCGCCCGACCGCGACGCATCCGACGCCGCCGTGCCCGGCATCCTCATCATCCATGGGGGGAGCTGGCGGGAGGGAGCCAAAGACAGCGTCGGCTGGCGTGCGGTCTGCACCTGGCTCGCGGCGGCGGGCTACCCGGCGTTCTCGGTGGACTACCGCCTCGCGCCGGAGTGGGTGTTTCCGGCAGGGTTTCGCGACGTGGAGGCTGCGGTCACCTGGCTGAAGGCCGACGAGCAGGCAGAACGGTTCGACATCGACCCGGAGCTCATCGGGGTCTTCGGTGGTTCGGCGGGCGGCAACCTCGCCGCACTGTTGGGGACGTCGGGCAGCGGCGACCTCGGGGTCGGCAGCCGAGTCGCCGCCGTCGCCGACCTGAGCGCCCCGATCGACCTCACCGGCGTCGACCTGACCGACGACTTCGCGCCGCTGCTCCTTGAGTACCTGGGGTGCACGACGTTCGCCGACTGCCCGAGCGCCGAACCCGCGTCGCCCAGTACCCACATCGACGAATCCGATCCGCCGTTCTTCATCGCGCATTCGACGACCGAGAAGATCCCGTTGGCACAGTCGGAGCGTTTCGTCGAAGACCTCCGCGCTGCCGGCATCGATGTCGAGTTCCTCGTCGCGGACGGCACCCTGCACTCGATCGCCCTCCTCGACGACGACCTCAAGTCGCGCATCCTCGCGTTCTTTGACCGCACCCTGGGCGGCGGCGCGACCGCCGAGTAACTAGCCGGCGGCGTGAACTCCGTGGTGGGTGGCGCGCTTCGCCTCGCGACGTTCCTTCGCCCCCTCGACGAGCGAGTACAGGGCGGGGAGCACGAGCAGCGTCAGCGCCGTCGACGAGATGAGGCCGCCGATCACGATGATGCCGAGGGGCTGCGAGATGAACCCGCCCTGACCGGTGAGGCCGATCGCCATCGGGGTCAGCGCCGCGATGGTCGCGATCGCCGTCATCAGGATCGGGCGCAGGCGTCGCGCCGCACCGTGGCGGAGGGCGTCGGCAACCGACATCCCCCGCTCGCGGTATTGGTTCACGAGGTCGATGAGCACGATCGCGTTGGTGACGACGATGCCGACGAGCATGAGCAGCCCGATGATCGACGCGATCCCGAACGGCACACCCGACGCGATCTGCAACAGCAGCGCACCCGTCGCGGCAAACGGGATCGATACGAGCAGCAGCAGCGGCTGCCGCAGCGACCGGAACGTCGCGACCATGATCGTGTAGACG
>NZ_JANMSQ010000065.1:0-9384 GCF_031389465.1 Pseudolysinimonas sp. | reverse complement strand
CGCGCGCTTCACGGTGAGGTCGACCGTCAGCAGGCTCATCGCACGACCCCCGGAAGCCAGCGGTCGCGCAGGGTGAGCAGCACGATCGCCGACACCGCGAGCAACAGGAGGGCGAGGGCGATCGCCGTATCGGGGTCGGAGTTCATCGCGAGGTACGACGCGATCGGCAGCGTGCGGGTGACCCCGGGGAACGAACCCGCGAACGTGATGGTCGCCCCGAACTCGCCGAGGGCGCGGGTGAAGCACAGCACTGCGCCGGCGGCGATGCCCGGGGCGACGAGCGGGAGGGTAACGAGCCGGAAGGTCTGCCCCGGCGTCGCGCCGAGCGTCGCGGCGGCGAACTCACTGCGCCGGTCGGCCGAGCGCAGCGCCCCTTCGACCGCGAACACCAGGAACGGCATCGCCACGAAGGTCTGCGCGATGACGACCGCTCCGGTGGTGAACGGAATCGTGAGGCCCAGCTCGGCGAGCCACTGCCCGGCGATGCCACGGCGTCCGAGCAGCAGCAGCAGCGCGATGCCGCCGACGACAGGCGGCAGCACGAGCGGAATCGTGATCGCCGCGCGCAACAGCCGCCGCGGCACGACGTGCCAGTGCACCGAGTGCGAGAGCAGCACCGCGACCGGGATGCCGAACGTCAGGCAGACCACGGTCGAGATGGCGGCCGTACCGAGCGACAAGAACAACGCCTGCAGCACCGCTTCGCTCACGAGCAGCCGGGGAAGCTCGATCCACGGCGCGCGCAGCAGCAACCCGAGAAGGGGGAGCACGAGCAACCCCAACCCAGCCGTCGCGAGAATCGCGATGACCGGACCGCTGCGGCCGGTTCTGCCAACGCGGTTAGGGCGCGACGAAACCGGCACGAGAGAACACCCCCCGACCGTCGGCAGAGCGCAGGTACGCGATGAACTCCTGCGCCGCTCCGGGGTCCGGCGCTCCCGCCAACAGTGCGATCGGGTAGCGGTTGACGACGCGCGACGCTTCGGGAATCTCGATGCCCTCGACGGCGTCACCCCCGGCTATGACATCGGTGCGGTAGACGAGGGCCGCATCCACCTCGCCGAGGGCGACTCTGGTGAGCGCCGCCCGCACGTCGTCTTCGTAGGTGTCGACCGATGCCGTCACCCCCACGATGTCGAGCAGCTCAGCGGCAGCCGACCCGCACGGCACCGACGGGTCGCACAGCGCGACGACCAACGCAGGGTCGGCGAGGTCGGCGAGGCTTCGCACGTTCCCGGGGTTGCCGGCGGGAACGACGAGTTCGAGCGTGTTCTCCAGCAGCACCTCGGGGTCGACCGCGAGCCCCGCGTTGACGACCGTCTGCATCGTCGACTCGTTCGCCGCGAAGAACACGTCGGCGGGCGCGCCCGACACGATCTGCTCGGCGAGGGCCGAACTGCCGCCGTAGCTGATGACAACCTCGACGTCGGGGTGGCTGGTCATGAAGCCGGCGGCCGCGTCGTCGAGCGCATCCGTGAGGGATGCCGCGGCCAGCACCGTCACGGTGGTGGTCCCGGGCGCAGGCGCAGAGCATCCCGCGAGCAGGACGACCCCCGCCGCGACGGCGAGCACCCGGAACGTCACGGCGTCAGCCCTCCGGCGAAGTCTCGACGCTCACGACGGTCGCCTTCGCGCTCGCGACCGCGAGCATCCCGGGTTCGAGCCCCAAGTCTTCGGCCGCCTCCCGCGACATCAGCGACACCACGCGGAACGGACCGGCCTGGATGACGACCTGCGCCATCACCCCGTCTTTCACGACCTCGGTGACGATCCCGGTGAAGCGGTTGCGGGCCGAGGCTTTCGCCAGCGGGAACGCCGAGGCGAGAGCGGATGCCGCCTCCGGCTCCCGCAGGAGCAGCAACAGGTCGCGCCCGTCGATCACCTGGCGGCCGTTCTCGGCCTTGTGGATGCGCACCTTGCCGGCATCCCCCCAGCGTCGAACGGTGTCATCACTCACTCCGAGCAGCGCCGCCGCCTCACCGATCTTGAACTGATTCACGGCGTTCTCCGCATTTGCGTCTCCACGGATGCAGCCTAGCCGCGTTCACGGAACCGGCACCGCGACGTCGCGCCTGAAAGAATCGAGGCATGCCCCTCGATCCCGCGTCGCCGCGTTTCGCGCGCCAACGGATTCTCGCGGGATTCGGCGCCGACGCACAGGCCGCCCTCGCGGGCGCGCACGTGCTGGTCATCGGAGCGGGCGGCCTCGGTAGCGCGGTGCTCCCGCTGCTCGCGGCGGCGGGAGTGGGCATCCTCACCGTCATGGATGACGACATCGTCGCCGAGTCGAACCTGCACCGCCAGACGCTGCACACCGCCGACGACCTGACCCGCAACAAGGCGGAGTCGGCGGCCGAAACGCTGCGCCGCCTCTCCCCTGACGCCGAGATCCGAGCGCTCCCCCAGCGGTTCGAACCCGGGAAGACGTTCGACCTCCTGCTCGACGTGGAGGTGCTCGTCGACGCGACCGACAACCCGGCCACCCGCTATCTCGCGAATGACACGGCGACGATCCGAGGTATCCCGTTGGTCTGGGGTTCTGCACTCGCCTACGCCGGCCAGGTCGGCGTCGCCTGGGACGAGAAGGGCGTCGACTACCGCGACCTCTTCCCTGAAGGCAGCGCCGACGAAGGTGACACCTGCGACGTCGTCGGCGTGCTGCCCAGCGTCTGCGGAGTGATCGGGTCGATGATGGCCACCGAGGTGCTCAAGCTGCTCACCGGGGTCGGCGAACCGTTGCTCGGCCGGGTGGCCGCGTACGACGCGCTCACCGGCCGCACCCGCGAGATCGAGTACCGCCGCGATCCCGAGGCCCCGCGCCCCGGGTCGCTCGAAGAGAGGACAGCCGCACCCGTGGAAGCCCCCCGCCGGACCATCACCCCCGAGCAGCTGCGCACCGAGCTCGCCGGCCCGACGCCGCCGGTGCTGCTCGACATCCGCGAGCCGTGGGAAGCCGAACTGGTGCAGATCCCCGGGTCGGTGTTCATCCCGATGAACCTGATTCCCGAACGGATCGGCGAACTCGACTCCGACGCCGAAACGGTCGTCTACTGCCACCTGGGGGTGCGCAGCGCGCGCGTGCTCGAATACCTCGAGCAGAACGGATTCACCGACCTCCGGCACCTCACCGGCGGCATCGACGCCTACTCCGCGAAAGCCGACCCGCAGTTGCCCCGGTACTGATCGTGGCCCGAACCCCGGTCGCCGAGCACGAGGGTCGCGTGCGCGCGCTGCTCGCGCCACTGCGCACCCGGGGTGCCGAGACGGTGCCGGTCTCCGCGGCGCTCGGCCGGGTGCTCGCCGCATCCGTCGCGTCGCCGATCGCGCTGCCTCCGTTCCGCAACTCGCAGATGGACGGTTTCGCCGTCAGGTCATCCGACATCGTTCCGGGTGTCTCCCTGCCGATCGCGGGCGAGATCGCCGCCGCTGCCGGAACGCCGGCCCCGCTCGTGGCCGGCACCGCCGTGCGCATCATGACCGGCGCGCCGCTCCCTGAGGGTGCGGATGCCGTGGTGCCGGTCGAAGACACGGTCACCTCCGAAGGCTCGACAGTCACGATCGCGTCGGCGTGGAGCCACGGCTCGTACGTCCGGGAGGTGGGGTCGGACCTCGCCGCGGGGGCGGAGCTGCTGCCCGGCGGTGTGCGGCTCGCCTCCCGCCACCTCGCCGCGCTGGCCGCCGCCGGCCTGACCGAAGTCGTCGTGGAGTCGCGCGTCCGGGTCGCGGTGATCTCGACCGGAAGCGAACTGGTCGCCCCGGGTGACCTGCTCGGCCCCGGCCAGATTTCCGACTCGAACGGCACGGCACTCGTGGCCGCCGCCCGCGACGTCGCCGCGGAGATCGTGTTCGAAGGCCGGGTCGTCGACGACCGGGCGGCGTTCGAGGCCCTGCTCGAAGCGGCGCTCGCGGCCGATGCCGAACTCGTGCTGACGAGCGGCGGCATCTCGCAGGGGGAGTACGAGGTCGTGCGCGAGGCCCTCGAGCCACGCGGCGCGCTCGTCGATGTGCTCGCGATGCAGCCGGGTGGGCCGCAGGCGATCGCGTCGTTCCAGGGCATCCCGGTGATCTGTTTTCCGGGCAATCCGGTGTCGAGCCAGCTCTCGTTCCTGCTCTTCGTCGAGCCGGTGCTGCGCGAGATCGCCGGGCTCCCCGACCGCATCCGGGTCACCCGGGTTCTCGATGCCCCCGTCACCTCCGTCGCGGGGAAGCGTCAGTTCCTGCGGGGGCTCGCGCTGCCCGACGGAAAGGTCGCGACGCTCGGTGGCGCGTCGTCGCATCTGGTCGCGGCGCTCGCCGCCGCGGACGTCCTGCTCGACATCCCCGAAGACACCACCGAGCTCCCCGCGGGCGCGACTGTGGAAACCTGGGAACTATGAGCGAGCTGAGTCACCTCGACGACGAGGGTCGCGCCCGCATGATCGACGTCGGCGGCAAGGCCGTCACGCGTCGAGTCGCGGTCGCCACCGGGCGCCTCGACACAACCGCTGAGGTGGTCGCGCTCGTCGTCGCCGACGGGTTGAAGAAGGCCGACGCGCTCGCCACCGCCCGAATCGCCGGCATCCAGGCCGCGAAGCGCACCAGCGACCTCATCCCGCTCGCCCACCTGCTGCCCCTCGAGTCGGTGACGATCGAGTTCGAGCCGGGGGAGGCATCCATCGGGATTCGCGCGACGGTCGCCGTCACCGCGAAGACCGGGGTCGAGATGGAGGCCCTCACCGCCGTCGCCATCGCCGGCCTCACGCTGCACGACATGATCAAGGCCGTGGATCCTGCCGCCGTCCTCGGCGACATCCGCCTCGTCGAGAAGACCGGCGGCAAGCACGGTCACTGGACCCCTAACAAAGCTGGTCGAGTGCCGGGTCGAGTGCCGCCAGAGGCGGTGTATCGAGATCAGGCGTATCGAGACCCGGCTCGCGGCACCGCCGTCGTCATCGTGTCGTCGACGGGAGCCGCCGTCGGCACGCGAGAAGACCGGACGGGCCCGCTGATCGTCGAGTGGCTCACCGCGCACGGCTACACCGTCGACGAGCCCGTCGTGGTCGCCGACGCCGACATCGAGGGCGCGCTGGGTGGTGCGGTTGCCGGATCCCCGGCACTCGTCATCACGACCGGCGGCACCGGCATCCACCCGCAAGACCGCACCCCCGAGGCGACCCGCACCGTGCTCGATCGCGAACTGCCCGGGGTGGCCGAGGCGATCCGCGCGGCGGGTCGCACCGGAACGCCGACCGCCGCGCTCAGCCGGGCCCTCGCGGGCATCGCGGGCTCGACGATCGTCATCAACCTCCCCGGATCGCCGGGCGGCGTGAAGGACGGCCTCGCGGTGCTCGAAACGCTGCTGCCCCACCTGCACGACCAGCTCGCCGGCGGCGGCCATGAGTGAGCCCGTCGCCCTCATCGTCGACACCCCGATCGACCGCGCCTGGCTCGAGGCGCAGGTACGAACGGATGCCGACGGCGCCGTCGTGATCTTCGAAGGCGTCATCCGCGACCACGACCACGGCGCGGGAGTGTCGAGCCTCGACTACCAGGCGCACCCGGACGCCGAGCGATTCCTGGCCGATGTCTGTGCGGAGGTCGCCTCTGCCGCAGGCCTGCGGGTCGCCGCCGCGCACCGCGTCGGCCACCTCGAGATCGGGGATGTCGCGCTCATCGCCGTCGTCGCCGCCCCGCACCGCGCCGAGGCGTTCGCCGCCTGTGCCCGACTCGTCGACGAGATCAAGCAACGCGTGCCGATCTGGAAGCGCCAGAACCTCGCCGACGGCCCCTCGGAATGGGTCGGTCTCTAGCCTCTTCCCCGGAAAGCCCCGAAGTCGGCGAGGAGCTTGACGACTCGCGTGCCCATGTTCGGAATCCCGCCATCACCCCGCAGCCCGTTGCTCCGCACTTTTCGCGTTCCTCCGCAAGAAACGTGCGGAGTAGCCCGTGGGATCAGCCGCCGGAGAAGGGTGGAAGCACGTCGACGCGGGCACCGAGGGCGCGGGCGGGGTCACGGGTCACCACCCCATCGACAAGGAACGAGCCCTTCGCCAGCACCGATCCCATGGCGGGGTAACTCGCCAGGAGGGTGTCACGCAGCTCGCCGACCGTGGCGGCGACCAGATGCTCTTCCTCGCGGCCGGCCGCCTCCGCTGCAGCGGCGAAGTAGCGGACGAGCACCTCAGCCACCGATGGCGCCCATCGAACGCTCGGGCCGGATGAAGTCGTCGGCGTCGATGCCATGCCCGGCCTGCTTGTTCCACATCGCGCCGCGCCAACGCATCGCGATCTCGGCATCCGTCGCTGCGCCGCGGAGCAGGGCGCGCAGGTCGGTCTCATCGTCGCCGAACAGGCAGGATCGCACCGTCCCCTCGGCCGTGAGCCGCGTGCGGTCGCAGGCTTCGCAGAACGACCGGGTCACCGATGCGATGATGCCCACCGTCGCCGGGCCGCCGTCGACGAACCAATCCTCCGCGGGAGCCGACGGGTCATCTCGGCCGGCAGCAACCAAGGTGAATCGGTGACCGAGCTCCTCAAGAAGTTCGGAGGCCGAGACCAGGTTGTCGCGCCGCCAAGTCTCGTCGGCATCGAGCGGCATCTGCTCGATGAACCGCAGCCGCACGTCGTTGTCGAGGGCCCAGGCGAGGAGGTCGCCGGCATCCGGGAGGGTTTCCCGCAGCGCGACGGCGTTGATCTTGATCGGGCCGAGGCCGGCCGCACGTGCCGCGTCGAGCCCGCGCAACACGGCGGGCAGCCGGTCGCGCCGGGTGACGGCGGCGAAGTGCTCGCGGTCGATCGTGTCGAGCGACACGTTGATGCGCGTCAGCCCCGCGTCGGCGAGCGCCGCGGCTTTTCGGTCGAGCCCGATGCCGTTGGTCGTCATCGCGAGCGCGATGCCGGGGGCGATGTCCGACGACGCGCGGATGATGTCGACGAGGTCGGGTCGAGTGAGGGGCTCCCCACCGGTGAACCGCACCTCGCGCACACCGAGGTCGTGTACCGCGATGCCGACGAGCCGCCCGATCTCATCCGCCGACAGCAGATCGCGGGCCGGGATGACGGGCAGCCCCTCGGCGGGCATGCAGTAGGTGCAGCGCAGCGAGCAGGCCGACGTGATCGACACCCGCAGATCCCGCGCGACGCGGCCGAACCGGTCGAGTAGATCGGCGGTGTCGGGGCGCCCCTCCATCGACGGCTGCGCTGCGGGATCGCGGCGCCGCGTCGGGATTCCGAGATCGACGGGCGGCATCCCCCCAGCCTACGGCGCGGATAATCGGTGTCGCCGGTCGGGTGAGGTTGACTAAGCAGAACAGGGAGGTCGGATGCGACGCGACTCTGCCCATCGAAGAGGGGCACGTCGGCCGATGGCACGCCGGATCGCCGGTGTCGCCGTCGTCGGCCTCGCCCTGCCGCTTGCCGCCTGCGCGACCGGCGAGGCGAGTGGCGTCGGTCTCACCCGCGCCGGCTGCCCCGCAGACATCCGCATCCAGACCGACGACATGCCCCGCGTCGAGTGGGGCTTCCTCTACGAACTGCTCGACCTCGACGAACTGCGCGCCGGTGCCACCTCGGTGAGAGCGCCACTGCTCATCGACGGCGTCCCCTCAGGCTCGACCCTCACGATCCTCCTCGGTGACCCCGACGACGGGGTGAGCGCGAACGTCGACCTCTACGACGACGAACGCATCCTGCTCGGTGCCGTCGACACCGACGTCGCGATTCTCGACGCCGACCGGCACCCGACAGTGGGCGTCTTCGCGCCGCTGTTGCGCGACCCCCGCATCGCCTACTGGGATGCCCGCGTGCACCCAGGTGTGCCGACAGTGCAGTTCGCCGGCACCCTGTTGACCCCCGACGGCACCGCGCTCATTCCGTTCGTCACCACTCCGGGCGACCCGTTCGCCGACTACGCGGTGGGAGCTCGGGTGCTGACGGTCGAACAGGTCGTCACCGATCCGCCGCCCAGCGTCGAGGGTCTGCTCGACGCGGGGGGCATCCCGGCTCAGACCGGCGACCTCCTCACCGATCCGTACGTCTTCGAGTTGCTCACCGAGTCGCCCGACGCGTTCGGTTCACAGTTGCTCGACGACGCCGGGTATGAGCGCGATGCCGGGGTGCTCTCGGCCCGGCCGGAAGCCGTCGTGCGCTACGCCGACTGCCTCAAGGTGCTCGTCCCGGTGCTGCAGCAGGCGCTCGTCGACTACCTGAGCGACCCTGACGAGACGACGGAGCTCATTGTCGAGTTGTCGGCCCGGCTCGGCGACGACAGCTACGACGCCGACCTCGCGACCGCTGCCCTCGAGGTTCTGGAGGGCGAGCGCATCGCCGGCAATGGCCGCAACGACACGATCGGCGACATTGACGTGGGCCGGTTGCGCGATCTGATCGAGGAGGCGATTCCCGCGTGGAAGCGCGCCGGCCTCTTCGTGCCGGATGTCAGCACCGACGACATCGTCACCAATCGATTCATCGACCGCTCGATCGGCCTCTAGACCGTACGCTCGTCGATCAGGTCGTGACGGCGACCTCGAGCAGTTCGGCGATGCGTCCGCGGCAACCACCACACCCGGTCCCGGCTCGGGTAGCCCCGGCGATCCCCGCGACGGTCGGCTCGCAGGTCTGCGCGGCCTCCAGTATCCGGCCCGCGGTCACCCCGTTGCACCAGCACACGGTCGTGGTCGGTGAGAGCGGCCCTTCGGCCTCGGTGAGACCGTCCGGCCCGTCGAAGCGCAGAAGCACTGACGCGTCAGATGGGAGCTCGCTGCCACGCTCGAACAGCAGGGTGAGTTCGGCGGCCGTGCGCGGCATCCCCACGCTGACGAACCCCTCAAGGACGCCGCCTCGGGAGACCAGCTTGACGTAGCGTCCGTGAGCCGGATCCGCCCACTGGGCGACCGTGCGTCCCGCCGCGCAGCCGTCGGCGTGCGACAAGGAGTCGTCGTCATCCCACGGGTCGGGCGAGACGTCGCCCGCGGCGACCAGGTCGACCCCCTCGGCTTTGAGCATGACGAGCGCCGGACGGTCCGCCGCCGCGGGCTCGACCGGATTGCCCGCGAGTTCGGCGGCGAATCGCCGCGCCAGCCATTCCGCCTGGCGCCACCCCGCGCCGATCAGGCCGCTCGGCGCCCCCCGTGGGGTGCGGTCCGGGCCCGCTGGGTCACTGATGTGCGCGCAATCGCCGATGGCGTAGACGTCGGGATCTCCCCACGACCGCAGCTCCGCGTCGACAAGCACTCCGCGGGCGACCGGAAGGCCGGCGATCCCGGCGAGTTCGGTGCGAGCCGCGACACCGCAGGAGAGCACGAGGAGGTCGCCGTGAATCACCTTTCCGTCGGCGCAGACGAGAGCGTCGAATCGTGCGCGACCGTTGTCGTCGTGTGCGAGCAGCACCGACTCGGCGCGGGT
>NZ_JANMSQ010000064.1:0-1617 GCF_031389465.1 Pseudolysinimonas sp. | reverse complement strand
GCCGACATCGTCGAGCTGCCCAACGAGAAGGACTTCTCGGGCGACCTCAAGATCACCGTCGAGGTGGATGTGCGCCCCGACTTCGAACTTCCCAAGTACGACGGACTCAAGCTCGAGGTCGAGCCGGTCGCCGTCTCGCCGGATGAGGTCGAGAACGAGCTTGAAAACTTGCGCACCCGCTTCGGTACCCTCGTCACCGTCGACCGCCCGGCGAGACGGCGACCGGCTCGACCTCGAGCTTCAGCCCGTCGTACTTCGGAAGGTCGAAGTCGGGGCGCACATCCACCTCGACGGTGATCTTGAGGTCGCCCGAGAAGTCCTTCTCGTTGGGCAGCTCGACGATGTCGGCAGACGGGCGGCCGAGCGGCTTCAGGTTCTCGTCGCGCGCGGCGTCGCGGTAGAACTTGTCGAGGCCCTCGTTGACGGCGTGGCTGATGACCTCGCCGCGGCCGACGCGCTGGTCGATGATCGGCGGCGGCACCTTGCCCTTGCGGAAGCCGGGGATGTTCACCGACTCCGCGATGTGCTGGTACGCGTGAGTGATGCTGGGCTTCAGCTCCTCGGGCGTGACGGTGATGTTCAGCTTCACGCGCGTGGGCGACAGGCGCTCGACAGTCGTCGTGACCATGGGAATACGTCTCCTGGGTGGATGTAAAGGATGAGGGTTGGTGGTCGGGGCGACAGGATTCGAACCTGCGACCTCCCGCTCCCAAAGCGGGCGCTCTACCAAGCTGAGCTACGCCCCGGCGGCAAAACGGCCCGGCACAGTCTAACCGAGCGGAACGGCGAGGATGCTGGCTCAGAACCCGCAGGCGCCGGGAGGGCTCGAGCACGCGAGTGTGACGGTGTACCAGATGAATGCGGCGAAGGCGACGTAGCCGAATCCGGGGAGCGAGAAGATCATCGCGGTGATCGCCGGCCAGCCCGGCTTCTCGCGCCGGGCGGCTCCGATGATGCCCAGCACCAAGCCGAGGAAACAGAGGATGCCGACGGGCAACACCGCCAGCTGGGAGGTGAGTGCCCACCACGGCGGACCTGGGTCGAAGGCATCCAGAGTCTGCCCGTACGCGTAGAACGCGACACCCGCCGCCGCGAGATACGCGACGAGGATCAGCGCGAACGCGATCCAGCCGAAGATGGGTCGCCGCCTGATCACACGGCGATCGTATCGGGGTCAGAGGCGATCGAACCGCGAGGCTCCGCGGGTTGAGTGCCGCCGCAGGCGGTGTATCGAAACCCCGCGGCGACTCCGATTAGACTCGGGGACGCATCACGGGGATGTAGCTCAATGGTAGAGCCTCAGTCTTCCAAACTGATTACGCGGGTTCGATTCCCGTCATCCCCTCGGACCGGCTACCCCTGTGCGGCGCGGAAGTAGCCCGGTCAGGCGATGCCTGTCAGCCTCCATTCGAGCGGGAAGGCTTCCCAGTTCTCGAGCTTCCAGAAGCCGGATTCAGGGTCGTAGCGATTCCACCCTTCCTCAATCGCCACGAGCTGCCAGGTGACGAACGTGCACAACGAGACTGCCTGCGCGTGAGTCACCTCGGGGCTGTGCGCGTATTCGACGTGGAGACCCTTCACGAGCGGCGGCCCATCGGTGTCGTCACAGCACACGGC
>NZ_JANMSQ010000259.1:0-7262 GCF_031389465.1 Pseudolysinimonas sp. | reverse complement strand
CTGCGGCGAGCTGCAGAGCGATCCGCACGATCGTCCCACCGACGTTCACGACGCCGTCACCTTCCGGGCCAGGCGGGTGCCTCCTGCGGAACCGCGGCATCCTGAGGCGTCGACGCCGGCCCGGCGGTCACCACGACCTGCGGGGAATCTGCGGCGAGCCGCACGACGGTGACGAGCTCGCCCCGACCCGGAACTTTGCCGTCCGAGCGATGCACCCGCACGCGGTCGGCGACCTCGTAGGCCGGCACGTCGGTCGCGGCAACCACGAGTCGGGCATCGTAGGCATAGGAACCGTTCAGCTGGGCGCCGGTCGGGACGGCGGCCGTGACCCGCGCGTAGGCCTGCCGACCGGCCGCGACCGCCTCAGCGACCTGCACCGGCTTCACGCCGGTGCGTCCGAACATCGGGGAGACGATCGCGAAGATGGCGAACAGAATCGCGCCGATAGCGGCGACGAGCGCGAGCCCGTAGAGCGCGAGGCGCACCCCGATGTTCTCGGGGTCGACGACGAACGACGAGATCCCGATCGCCGCGAGAACCGCCACGAAAGAGACGAGAGCAAAGACACCGAGCCTGAGCCGCATGGCGGCGATTCTATTGACTCGAGCTAGCTAGCGCGCGAGCCGATCCCGCACGACCGCGGCGAGCTCCGCAGCGAGCGACTCGGCGGCGGCGACATCCGCTGCTTCGACCATGACACGGACCAGCGGTTCGGTGCCCGACGGGCGCAACAATACTCGCCCGGTGTCGCCGAGGCGGGTTTCGATTCCGTGCACGGCTTCCGCCACCTCGGGGTCGGTGTCGAGCCGGGAGAGGTCGACGTCGCCCACATTGACGAGCACCTGGGGGTAGACCGTCATCACGCTTGCCAGGTCGGCGAGAGTCCGACCCGTGCGCACCACCTCGGCCGCCAGCAGAAGTCCGGTCAGCAGGCCGTCGCCTGTCGTCGAGTAGCGGCGCATCACGATGTGCCCCGACTGCTCGCCGCCGAGCGAAAGGCCGTGCTCGGCCAGCGCCTCGAGTACGTACCGATCGCCGACCGCGGTCTCGAGCAGCCGGATGCCGTGCTCGGCCATCGCTACCCGCAGGCCGAGATTGCTCATCACGGTGGCGACAAGCGTGTCGTCGGTCAGCAGCCCGCGATCCCGGAGCGAGATCGCCAGGATCGCCATGATGCGGTCGCCGTCGATCACCGCACCGGTGTGGTCGATCGCGAGGCAACGGTCGGCGTCGCCGTCGTGCGCGATCCCCAGATCGGCGCCCAGTTCGAGCACCTTCGCGCGAAGCGGCTCGAGGTAGGTCGATCCGACGCCGTCGTTGATGTTGAGCCCGTCAGGGTCGTTCCCGATGACGGTGACGGTGGCACCCGCGTCGGCGAACAGCTGCGGAGAGATGCCCGCCGCCGCGCCGTTCGCGCAGTCGATGACGACGTGCAGACCGTCAAGCCGCAGGCCCTCGAGAGTGCCGAGCAGGTGGAGCAGGTAGCGATCCTCGGCGTCGGCGAACCGGCGGATGCGGCCCACCTCCGCGCCGGTCGGCAGCAGTTCGGGGCTCGCGAGGGACGCTTCGATGCGATCCTCGACCTCATCCGGCAGCTTCGTGCCGCCATAGGCGAAGAACTTGATGCCGTTGTCGGGCGCCGAGTTGTGGGAGGCCGAGACGACGACGCCGAAGTCGGCACCGATGTCGGCGACCAGGAACGCCACCGCGGGGGTCGGGATGACCCCAGCATCGAGCACGTCGATCCCGGAGCTCGCGAGGCCCGCCGCGACCGCCGATGAGATGAACTCCCCAGAGATGCGCGGGTCGCGCGCGAGCACCGCTCGAGGACGACGGCCTTCCGCGCGCCGACGCTCGGCATGCCGACCCCGCGTCAGAACGGTTGCGGCAGCCTGAGCGAGGCCGAGAGCGAAGTGCCCGGTGATGACATCACCGTTCGCCAGCCCCCGCACCCCGTCGGTTCCGAAGAGTCGAGCCATGAGCGCGAGCGCCCGAAGACTAGCGCTTCGAGAACTGCGAGGCCTTGCGAGCCTTCTTGAGGCCGGCCTTCTTGCGCTCGATCACGCGAGCATCCCGAGTGAGGAAGCCCGCCTTCTTGAGCGCAGGACGGTTGTTCTCGCGGTCGATCTCGTTGAGCGAGCGGGCGATCGCGAGGCGGAGCGCACCGGCCTGGCCGGATGGGCCACCGCCGGTGATCTTCGCGATCACGTCGTAGCTGCCGACGAGGTCGAGCACCGTGAACGGGTCGGTGATCAGCTGCTGGTGCAGCTTGTTCGGGAAGTACTCCTCGAGCGTGCGCCCGTTCACCTTGAAGGTGCCGGAGCCCGGGTTGATGCGCACCCGTGCAATGGCCTCCTTGCGACGGCCCACGGCAGCGCCGGGAACGTTGAGGATGCGCGGCGTGCGCGGCTCGACGGCCTGCTCGCTCGGGGTCTCGGTGCTGAACGAGGTCAGCACCTCGTCGGAAACAATGTCTTCGATCTTGGCCATTTTGCCGGGGTCCTTACTGGGCGACCTGAGTCAGGGTGTAGGCCTTGGGCTGCTGCGCAGCGTGCGGGTGCTCGGCGCCCGCGTAGACCTTGAGCTTCTTGATCTGGGCACGGCCCAGCGAGTTCTTCGGCAGCATCCCGCGGATGGCCTTTTCGACCGCACGCGTGGGGTGCTTCTCGAGCATCTCGACGTAGGTCTGAGCCGAGAGGCCGCCCGGGTAGCCGGAGTGGCGGTAGGCGAGCTTCTTCTCGAGCTTCTGACCGGTGAGCGCGACCTTCTCCGCATTGACGACGATGACGAAGTCACCCATGTCCATGTGCGGGGCGAAGGTCGGCTTGTGCTTGCCGCGGAGGAGGGCGGCGGCGTGGCTGGCCAGACGACCCAGCACGACATCGGTCGCGTCGATGACGACCCAGTCGCGCTTGATGTCCGCCGGCTTGGGGCTGAACGTACGCGTCACAGTGTGAACTGCTTTCTTCGAGGAGATCGTGAATCCCGCTCCGGTGAGCGTTTCCGCTGTGTCGCGCGTCAAGCGCTGAGGGCACAGCCGAAACCCTGCGGTGGAGGGCTCGGATCGCTGCTTCCGGATGGAGGCAACCTCGTAAGACTAGTCCAGCCCGCCATCCGGGTCAAACGAGCCCGGCGCATCCCGTCGTGCACGGGTCTGCTCGGCGCGGGCGGCGAGTTCGTCGTCCGCCGGGTAGCCCACTTCGGCGAGCGTCAGCCCCTTGGCTGGCGCGACAGCGAACTCGGCGGTGCGGGCGGTCGCATCCCTGAGTTCGGGAACCCGGCGAGTGGCCAGCCGCCCATCACCCGCGGCGACACATGCCCCCACCAAGGCGCGCACCATCGAGCGGCAGAAGGCGTCGGCCCGCGCGTGCGCAACCAGCACCCCGTCGGCATCCCGGGCCCACCCGAATTCCTGCAGGGTGCGGATGGTCGTCGCCCCCTCCCGGGGCCGGCAGAATGACGCGAAGTCGTGCAGGCCGAGCAGGCTTCGCGCGGCCTCATCCATCGCGTCGCCGTCAAGAGCGGTGGGATGCCACACCTCGAAGCCGCGTCGCCGGGGGTCACGCAGGGCGGCGGCGTCAGCGATGCGGTACTCGTAGCGCCGCCAAACCGCCGAGAAGCGGGCATCGAACCCGGGCGGCGCGAAGGTCGCGCGCTGCACCTGTACGTCACCCGAGGCGCCGGCGATGCCGTTGAGACGCCGCACGAGCGCGGTGAGCCCGATCGGCGCCGGACCCCCGCGGCGCGGACGATCGAGGTCGGCGACTTGGGCGGCCTCGAGATCGACGTGAACGACCTGCCCGGTGGCGTGCACCCCGACATCGGTGCGGCCGGCGACGGTGATCGTGGGCGCCGCTCCGACCTTGCGAAAGATCGTCGCGAGCGCGGTTTCGAGTTCGCCCTGCACGGTACGAAGCCCCGGCTGCTTCGCCCAGCCCGCGAAACCCCCGCCGTCGTAGGCGAGATCGAGACGGATGCGGTTCACAGAACGAGTCTGCCGTACCGGGTTACCCTGGTTCATGTCGGGCCTACCCCGCCGACCTCCTTCGAAAATGACCTCAACGACGAGCCCGACCGCCTCACCCGAACGCTTCCGCGTGCCGGGTCTCGACGGTATCCGGGCGCTTGCCGTCAGCACGGTGATCGTCTTCCACCTCCTCCCGGGAACCCTCATCGGCGGTTATCTCGGTGTCGACATCTTTTTCGTTGTGAGTGGATTCCTCATCACCACATTGCTGCTGCGCGAACGAGCAGCAACCGGGCGGATCTCGTTGCGCGGTTTCTGGGTGCGGCGCGCGAGGCGCCTGCTCCCTGCGCTCGGCATCCTGCTGCTTGCCTGCTGCAGCGCCGCACTGTTCGTCGGCGGTGACGTACTCGTCGGACTCGGCACCCAGGTGGTCGGGGCGATGACCTTCTCGAGCAACTGGTTGTTCATCGCCCAAGGCGCGTCGTACTTCGACGAGACAGTGCCCGAACTGTTCCGCAACCTATGGTCGCTGGCCGTCGAGGAACAGTTCTACGTCGTCTGGCCGCTTCTCGTGGTGCTGGTGCTCGTGCGCCTTCCGCGGTGGACGAAGCTCGTCTCGATCGGCGCGCTCGCGGTCGCGTCGGCGGCCTGGATGGCAATGACCTACGCCCCGATCGATGCGACCCGCGTCTACTACGGCACCGACACCCACGCGTTCGGGCTCGCGGTCGGGGCGTTCCTCGCGGTGCTGCTGCTCGGCCGGGGTGCTGGCGCGGGGGCCGAGCCACCGGGGAGGTTGACCTCCCGGATCGCGCGCTGGACGCTCGGCCTGGGCGGCACGCTCGCGATTGCGGCTCTCGTCGCGCTCGCGGTGCTGATGAGCGGGGACCTCGACCTGACCTACCGCGGCGGGCTCGCCCTCGTCGCCGTGCTGACCGCCGTCGCCATCGCCGCGCTCCTCGTGCCCGGCTCGCTCCTCGCTCGCGTGCTCGACCTCGCGCCCATCCGATGGGTCGGGCTGCGCAGCTACGGCCTCTACCTCTGGCATTGGCCGGTCTTCGTGCTCGTCGGCTCCGCCCTCCCGACCTGGCCGCGAGAAGGGTGGGAGGCCACTGCGCTCGGCGGGATCGCTCTCGCGACCACCGTGATCGCTGCGGCCCTCTCCTATCGCTTCATCGAGCAGCCGATCCGTCGACACGGGTTCCGAGCCACCGCGCGCGCCGTGCTGGATGCCGCGCCGCGCAGCCGCCGGGCGTTCGGTGCCATGTTCGCCATGGTGCTCGTCACCGGTCTCGCGGGCACGAGTGTCGCGGCACTGGTCGCCGATCCGGGCCAAGGCGAGGCTCAGGCGTTCATCGAGGCCGGGCAAGAAGCCATCGACGACGCCGTCCTCCCGCCGCCCGTACCCGCAGTTGAGGACGTTGAGGATGCCGTCACGACCGGCGAGGAGATCACCGCGATCGGCGACTCCGTGTTGCTCGCCGCCGCCCCTGCCATGCAGGCCGCCTACCCGGGCATTGCGATCGACGCCTCGGTGTCACGTTCGATGTACACCGCCCCGGCAATCGTGCAGGCCCACGCCGCCGCAGGCACACTTCGCCCTGTCGTCGTGATCGCACTGGGTACGAACGGCCCGATCGAGCGGAGCACGCTCGAAGAGGTGCGTCAGCTCATCGGTCCCGGTCGCGAACTCGTGGTCGTGAATGCCCAAGCCCCACGCGGGTGGATTCCCGGAGTCAACGCGGAACTGTCGTCGTTCGCGCTCGTTTATCGCAACGTTGAACTCGCAAACTGGCACGACGCCATCCAGCCCTACCTGCACGAGATGGCGCGGGATCAGGTGCACTTCGGACCCATCGGCGCAGGGATCTTCGCCGCCGCGGTGACCGACGCGGTGGACCGGCTCGCCGCGTTGCCGCCGCTGCGCGACGAATCCGCCGACCTGTCGGTGCCGACCCCGTTCTAACCCGCGATTCGGCTATTTGCCCAAGATGGCCCACTTCTGCGCCAAAAAGACGGCCATCTTGGGCAAATAGCCCTCAGAACTCTTCGACGAACGCGACGCTGCGGGTGTCGGGCACGAAGCCCATCCCGGTGTAGAGGCTCAGCGCTCCCGACGGGTTCTCGCTGTCGACATCCAGGGACACCTTCTCGTGACCCTCCGCCCGGTAGAGCCGGAAGGCGGCCGCGAGCAGTGCGGGTGCCACCCCCTTCCGGCGCCAGGCGCGGGTGACTCCGACGAGCGGGATGTACCCGCCTGCGTAGCCCTGCAACACAAAGTCGTCGGGGTTCACCTGGGTCATCACGAAGCCCACCACAGTGTCGCCCTCAAGCGCGATCACCGAGAGGTCGAATCGCGAGGTCGGCTGCCCCATCATCGAGTTCCAGCCCTCCTCGGTGCTCGGCTGGCTCCCCCAGTGGTCACGGAACGAGTTGTTCTTCGCATCGAGGATGCGGGCACTGTCGGCGGCCGTCGGGATTGCCAGCTCGAGCCCGTCGGGCAGCGCCAGATCGGGGATGTCGAGCGCGAGATCGCGCTCCATCTTCGTGAAATACCTCACCAACGGCAGACCGAGCCTGTCGGCGAGCCGCATCTGACTCGTATTGCGCTCATCGACGTAGAACATCAGCCAGCCGGGCAGGTCGAGATCGGATGCTGCCAGCTGCTGCCGCCCGCGTGCGCGGTGCCACTCCGTCAGCGTGAGACCGATGCCTCTACCGCGATGCGAGGGGCGCACGCCGCCGAACGCGATTGATCGCACGATCGTCTCGGGATCGGGGGTGGCGATCTGCAGACCGGTCGCCACGATCTCACCGTCGGCTTCCGCGATGACACTGTCGGCGGCGAGATCGATCCAGGAGTGGTGCAACTCCTCCTCGATCTCTTCGCGTGTCTCCGTCCACTCCGGGTGGTCGGCCGCAGCGATCGCGGCGTACAACTCGACGAGCGCATCGACATCGTTGAACGTCACCCGTCTCCAGGAAACGCCGAACGGGCCCGCCGGGAGATCGAGTCCCGCTGACGCGGTGACTCGAGCACTCAACGGGCCCGTCACGGGGTACTACTTCGCGTCGTCCTCGGCGGGAGCCTCGTCCGCGGCGGCCTCAGGGGTCTCCTCGACGGCGACCTCCTCGACGGCGGTCTCTTCGACGGGCGCCTCGGCAACCTCGGTCTCCTCGGCCGGAGCTTCCTCGGCGGCGGGCTTCGTGACCTTGGCGGGCTTTTCGGCCGCGGCCTTCGCTACCGCAGCCTTCTTGGCAGACGGCTTCTTCACGACCGGCTCGAGCACGAGTT